>NZ_BADD01000144.1 GCF_000333455.1 Rhodopseudomonas sp. B29 | reverse complement strand
CCGCAGCTCATCATTGTCATCGCCGCGCTGGTTGCATCGGGGCAGCCGGCGGCGGTCTCGTGGCTGTATTTCGCCAACCGGCTGATCGAGCTGCCGCTCGGCATCGTCGGCGTCGCGATGGGCGCCGTGCTGGTGCCGGAACTGTCGCGCGCCGTTCGCAGCGACGACACGGCGGCGCACACTCGCGCTGCCGCGCATGCGCTCGAACTCGCCATCGGCGTCGCGCTGCCGGCGACGCTGGGACTGATCGTGCTGCGCGAGCCGATCGTACGACTATTGTTCGAACACGGCGCCTTCAGCCCCGAAGATGCCGCCGCGACCGCACAGGCGCTGGCGCTGCTGGCACTCGGTCTGCCGGCGCAGGTGCTGGCCAAGAATGCCGCCGCCTCGTTGTTCGCGCGGGAGGACACAAGCACACCGCTGGTCGCGACGCTGGCGTCGCTGATCGTGGTGCTGATCGCCGCGGTCGGGCTCGGCTGGCTGTTCGGTGTCGGCGGCGTCGCGGCCGCCGTGGCGCTCGGCGCCTGGACCAATGCTGGCCTGCTGCTGGGACGCAGCGACCGCCCGTTCCTCGAGCCGGCAAGCCGCAGCCGGCTTGTGCGAATCGTGCTCGCCGCCGCCATCATGGGGGGGCTGCTGTGGCTGAAGACCAGCCTGGTGCTGCCGCTCGCCGCGCAGGCCCCGACTTTGGTGCAAGCCGGACTGCTCGGCGTGCTGATCGCCGGCGGGCTGATCATCTATGCGGCGGCGCTGCTGCTGCTCGGCATCGTCAGCCTGAGAACGGCGCGGGATGCGCTGCGGCGGCCCGGCTTGCGCGACTAGCGGAGCTGTGCCACTTCACGGCGCTTCTTTCAGGACGCGCAGGAACACGATCATGGCCTTCACGCAGCGGGTATTCTCCGGCATCCAGCCGACCGGCAATCTGCATCTCGGCAACTATCTGGGCGCGATCGTCAATTTCGTGAAGATGCAGGAGACGCACAACTGCGTCTATTGCGTCGTCGACCTGCACGCCATCACGGTGCCGCCAGCGGTGTGGGGCGGCCCGGACGAACTCCGCCGTAATATCCGTGAGGTCACCGCGGCGTTCATCGCGTCGGGCATCGATCCCAAGCGCCAGATCATCTTCAACCAGAGCCAAGTCGCCGAGCACGCCGAGCTGGCCTGGGTGCTGAACTGCATCGCCCGCCTCGGCTGGCTGAACCGCATGACGCAGTTCAAGGAGAAGGCCGGCAAGGACCGCGAGAACGTCTCGGTTGGACTTTATGATTACCCGGTCCTGATGGCTGCCGACATTCTGGTGTATCGCGCCACGCATGTTCCGGTCGGCGAGGACCAGAAGCAGCATGTCGAGCTGACGCGCGACATCGCCCAGAAGTTCAACAACGACTTCGCGCCCTCGATCGCCGCCCACGGCTTCGGCGACGCTTACTTCCCGCTGCCCGAGCCGGTGATCACCGGCCCGGCGACGCGGGTGATGAGCCTGCGCGATGGCACCAAGAAGATGTCGAAGTCGGACCCCTCCGACTACTCGCGCATCAACCTCACCGACGACGCCGACGCCATCGCCCAGAAGATCAAGAAGGCCAAGACCGATCCGGAGCCGTTGCCGAGCGAAGAGAAAGGCCTCGAGCCGCGGCCCGAAGCCGACAATCTGGTCGGTATCTATGCGGCGCTGGCCGGCAAGCCGAAGGGCGAGGTGCTGGCCGAATTCGGCGGCGCGCAGTTCTCCAGCTTCAAGTCGAACCTGGTCGACCTCGCGGTGACAAAGCTGTCGCCGATCGCCACCGAGATGAAACGCCTCGCCGCCGACCACGCCTATGTCGATGCCGTGCTCGCTGACGGCAGCGACCGCGCCCGCGCCATCGCGGCCGAAACCATGCTGGCCGTGAAGGACATCATGGGCATGGTGCGGGAGAAGTAAGCAGCGTTCTCTCAGCTCCAATCGAGACGTCATCCTGAGGTGCCCATCGCGTCGCGCGTCAGCGCGATGCGATGGGCCTCGAAGGATGAGCCACGGGTACAAGTAGCTGTCATCCTTCGAGGCTCGCTGCGCTCGCACCTCAGGATGACGGCCTGTCTACTGAGTTAGCGAAACTATCTACCGTCATTGCGACGAGCGAAGCGACGAAGCAATCCAGCTCCGTGCTCGGCGCTGGATTGCTTCGCTTCGCTCGCAATGACGAAAAGATGTAATCGCGGATCAGCCGCGCCGCCGTGCATTCACCGCGATGGAAAGCAGCGCGCGCTGCGCGATGGCGGCGCCGAGGTTGGCCTGTTTGCGGCTGTCGAGCGCGGCGCTCGCGAGTTGTTCGATGAGTTGCGCCAGGCGCGGCGGCGAGAATTGGCGGAGTGCGGTTTCAGCAGCGCCCTTGCGGGAGAAGTGCAGGCGCGGAAACGTCGAGTCGAGCGCCGACGCGGCCGGCGTACCGCCTTCGACCGCGAGGCTGATCTTGTGCAGGAAAGCGGCGTGGCGCTGTGCCGCCGCGATGATCTGCCCCGGATAGGTGCCGGCCACCATGGCTTTGGCGAATTCGCTTTCGACCACCGCCGGTTTGCCGCCGAACGCCGCGTCGACGATGACGTCGAGCTTGAGGTCGGATGCGTCCGACACGCAGACCATGACGTCGTCCAGCGTCACCTCGCTTTGGCCATGGGCGTAAAGGACGAGCTTGCGCAGTTCGTTGCGCGAGGCCTGGCGGTCGCCGCCGAGCAGCGACACCAGCACGGTGCGGGCGTCGCGTGCGATCGACAGGTTGGAGGCGCGCAGCTCGTCGTCGATCAGCCGGCCCAAATCGGCCTCGGCGTCCGGATAGCAGCCGATCGCCACTGCGCTGGCGGCTTTCTCGCAGGCCTTGCGCAGCGCATGGTCCGGCTTGATGTCGCCGGCCTCGATCACCACCCGGCAATCGCGCGGCGGCGTCTCCAGCAGCGCCTCGACGCCGGAGGCGAAGCTGCGCGAGCCGGCGCGGACCCGGATGGCGCGGCGGCCGCCGAACATCGGGATCGCCAGCGCCTCGTCGACCAGGCGCGACGGCTCGGAGGCGAGTTCGTCGCCCTCGAGCCGCACCAGCGCGAACGGATCTTTCGGATCGTCGAGCGAAGCCGCAATCACCGCATCGGCACGCTCGCGCACGAGTCCTGCGTCCGGCCCGTACAGCAGCACGACCGGCTTGCCCGCATCAGGGCGGGCGAGAAACGAGGTGATGTCTTTGCCGCGCAGCGCGACCATCAGCAGGCCTTCGCGGCACCATGCTCGTCATGCCCAGGCTTGTCCTGGGCATCCACGACTTGCAGCGGCCGCAACAAGGAAGACGTGGATGGCCGGGACGAGCCCGGCCATGACGACATAACGGAGGCCGGGAACGGCTCGGACACTGACGCCGAGGTCAAATCCCGGCGTAGAAGAACGACGCCAGTCTTGTGTTGATGTTCTCGGCGATTTCCTGGGAGGCACGATCCTCGGCGTCGCGGCCGGCGCGGGTGCGGGCGAAGCGCTGGATCTGACCCGGAATGTCGTATTCGACGCGCGAGAAGGTGTTTCCGGTCAGCACCGTCTTGCCAGTGGCGACCTCGATCAGCTTGTAGCTGGCGTCGATGCCGTAATTTTCGACCGTCGGCAGCTGTGTCGTGTTGTCGACGATCAGCGACGAACGTGCGGTGCTGATGGTCATCGTCAGCCGATACAGCGGCGGCGCGCCGGTGGCGGCGCCGTACAGCTTGAACATCAGCGCATTGCGAATCTGAATGCCGATGCGCGCGTTGCGCGAGCCGTTCGGGACGTCCAGCGGCGGAACTTCGATCGCCGTCAGCTTGTCGCGCAGCGTCGGCGAACCGTCGCCACGGTCGGCATACATCGGATGGAAGCAACCGGCGAGTGGCGCCGACAATGCAACGGCCAACGCCAGCCTCTGCAGCAGCCTCGCACCCATCCGCGTCCCCACGCGCCTAGCCGACCACATTCACGATCCTCTGCGGCACCACGATCACCTTGCGGACGGGCTTGCCGTCCAGCGCCTGTCTTACCGCATCGAGGGCCAAAACGGCAGCCTCAATTTCTGAGTTCGCCGCCGCCCGAGGCACCGTGACCTCGGCGCGCTTCTTGCCGTTGACCTGCACCGGCAGGGTGATGCTGTCTTCGACCAGCAAATCGCGTTCGATTTGCGGCCACTGGGCGTCGGAGACGAAGCCCTGCTGCCCCAGCACCTGCCAGCTCTCCTCGGCCAGATGCGGCATCATCGGGTAGAACAGCTGAACCAGGATTCCGGCAGCCTCGCGAATCGCCCAGGCCAGGTCCGGCGACGGCTTGTCGGCCTTCGCCAGGACGTCACCGAGCGTGTTCGAGAACTCGCGGATATGGGCCAGGCTGACATTGAAGGCCAGCCGTTCGATGCCGGACAGCACCTTGTCGAGCGCGCCATGGCTGGCCTTGCGCAGCGCCAGCGCCTCGGGCCCGAACGACTCCGGCCGCGCCGCCGGCGCCGCGCCGGCGAGCTCGGCGGCGTCGTTCACCATCCGCCACAGCCGCTGCACGAAGCGCGAGGCGCCCTTGACGCCCTCTTCGCTCCAGATCACGTCGCGATCGGGCGGCGAGTCCGACAGCATGAACCAGCGCGCGGTGTCGGCGCCGTAGGTGCCGATGATGTCGTCGGGATCGACCGTGTTGCGCTTGCTCTTCGACATCTTCTCGATCGGGCCGATCTCGACCGGACCGCCGCCGTCGAGCAGCGTCGCCTTGCGGGCATCGCCGTCGGCGGTGATCACCACTTCGGCCGGCGAGGCAAAGTGACCATCGGCCTTCCGGTAGGTCTCGTGCACCACCATGCCCTGGGTGAACATGCCCCGGAACGGCTCGTCGAGACCGACATGCCCGGTGGCCTTCATGGCCCGGGTGAAGAACCGGCTGTACAAGAGATGCAGGATCGCGTGCTCGACGCCGCCGATATACTGGTCGACCGGCAGCATCCGGTTGACCACCGGCAGCGTGGTCGGCGCGGTCTCGTTCCACGGATCGGTGAAGCGCGCGAAGTACCAGGACGAGTCCACGAAGGTGTCCATGGTGTCGGTCTCGCGCACCGCCTTGCCGCCGCATTGCGGACAGGTGACGTGCTTCCAGGTCGGGTGATGATCGAGCGCGTTGCCGGGCTTGTCGAACGACACGTCCTCCGGCAGCGTCACCGGCAGATCCTTGTCGGGCACCGGCACGACATCGCATTTGGGGCAATGGATCACTGGGATCGGGCAGCCCCAATAGCGCTGGCGTGAGATGCCCCAGTCGCGCAGGCGGAAATTGACCTTTCGCTCGGCGACCGGCGCGTTGCCGCGGGTCTCGCGCTCGAGCCGGCTCGCGACTTCTTCCTTGGCCTCGGCGATCGTCATACCGTCGAGGAAGCGCGAATTGATCATCCGGCCTTCGCCGTCATAGGCCACATCGGTGATCACGAAGGTCGACGGGTCCTGCCCCTCGGGGCACACCACCGGCGTGTTGCCGAGCTTGTACTTGTTGACGAAGTCGAGGTCGCGCTGGTCGTGCGCCGGGCAGCCGAAGATGGCGCCGGTGCCGTATTCCATCAGCACGAAGTTGGCCACATAGACCGGGATCGACCAGCTCGGGTCGAACGGATGCACGGCGCGGATGCCGGTGTCGAAGCCCTGCTTCTCGGCGGTATCGATGATTTCCTGCGCGGTGCCGGTGCGCTTGATCTCGGCGATGAACTCGGCAAGCTTCGGGTTCTTGGCCGCGGCCGCCTGCGCCAGCGGATGATCGCCGGCGATCGCCATGAACTTGGCGCCGAACAGCGTGTCGGGCCGCGTCGTGAACACCTGCAGCTCGGTCTCGCCCGCCGGCGTCGTCTTGGGATCGAGCGCGAAGCGGACCAGCAGGCCCTCGCTGCGGCCGATCCAGTTGCGCTGCATCAGCCGCACCTTGTCGGGCCAGCGGTCGAGCGTATCCAGCGCCGACAGCAGCTCAGGGGCGTATTTGGTGATCTTGAACACCCACTGATTCATCTCGCGCTGCTCGACGACGGCGCCGGAGCGCCAGCCGCGGCCGTCGATGACCTGCTCGTTGGCCAGCACGGTCATGTCGACCGGGTCCCAGTTGAGCTTGCGCTTCTCGCGCTCGGCGAGCCCGACCTTCAGGAAGTCGAGAAACATCTTCTGCTGATGCTTGTAGTAGCTCGGGTCGCAGGTCGCGAATTCGCGCGCCCAGTCGAGCGACAGACCCATGGTCTGGAGCTGCTTCTTCATCGCTGCGATGTTGTCGTAGGTCCACGCCTTGGGCGCGACCTTGCGCTCGATGGCGGCGTTCTCGGCCGGCAGGCCGAACGCGTCCCAGCCCATCGGATGCAGCACGTTGTGGCCGCGCGCCCGCATCGTCCGCGCCACCACGTCGCCCATGGTGTAGTTGCGGACGTGGCCCATATGGATGCGCCCCGACGGATAGGGGAACATCTCGAGCACGTAATACTTTGGCCGGGGGTCGTCGTTGCGGGTGGCGAAAGTCTTCGCCGCCTCCCACTTCGCCTGCCATTTCGGCTCGGATTCGCGGGCGTTGTAACGTTCAGAGGTCATGATTCACGGTCACGGGCACGGGGCAGCGGGTCGGGCGCCGGTTCGAACGGGTTGATGAAGGCGCGAACAGGCCGCAAACCGCTGCGGAATCGAGCTGAAATTCGCGCTTAAAGCGCGCGGAATAGGCCATGAAACGCCGCGCCGGGTCAATGGGATGGCACGGGCCGGGCAAACGGCCGCGGGCAGGCGACGCCCGGCTGCCGAGAACGCCAGAGGAGGAGCCGATGTCACAGACAGCTTTCAGCCGGGTGGTGGCCATCATCCCCTGTACCGACGTGAATGCCGCCGAACGCTGGTGGAACGTGCTCGGCTTCGCTCGTCCTCCGGAGCAGGACCATGGCGATTACCGCATGCTGTCCGATGCCGAAGGAGCCGAAATCCATCTGCAGCCGGCCGTTGAAGGCTGGCTCAGTCCGGGACGCAATCCGTTCGGCGTATATGTCTATACGCCACGGGTGGATGAACTGGCCCTGACGGCGCGCAACGCCATTATCGAGCCCGGCAAGACACCCGAGCACAAACCGTGGGGCATGTATGAATTCGCCCTCAACGGGCCGGACGATCTGCTGGTGCGTATCGGCTGGCCGAGCGGCCTGATCCACGCCGAGCCGGCCTGAGCGGCCGGGCACAGCCGCTCAGCTCGCGATCGCGATCGCAGTGTCGGTGACGCGGACGAAACCGTGTTCGACGACGGTGTTGCGGCCGCGGTGTTTGGCGGCGTAGAGCGCGGCATCGGCGGCCTCGACCAGTTCGCCCGGCTCGCTGTCGCCGCTCGGCAATGCGCAGCCGACGCCGATGCTGACGGTGACGCGCTGAAACAGACTCGTTCGGTGCGGCAGGCACAGTCGCTCGACGCCATCGCGCACCATTTCACCGACCTGCACGGCGCGCGGCGCTTCGGTCGCCGGCAGCAGCAGGCAGAATTCTTCGCCGCCGTAGCGGGCCGCCAGGCCCCCGGTCGCGTCGGCGACCCCCGCCAGCACCTCGCCGATGCGCCCCAGGCAGGCGTCGCCTTCGGGGTGGCCGTAGGAATCGTTGAACAGCTTGAAGTGGTCGACGTCGATCATCAGCAGCGACAGCCGCGAGCCGCTCTGCTGCGCCTTCATCCACTCGAAATCCAGCCGGCTCTGGAAACCGCGGCGGTTGGCCAGCCCGCTGAGCAGGTCCATCGACGCCATCACGGTGAGGCGGTGATTGGTGGCGACGAGCTCGCGTTCGCGCTGGCCGAGCTGCGCCGCCATGCCATTGAAGGCGCGCGCCAGAGGCACGAATTCGGCGGGCAACCGCGTCCGCGACGCACGCACCGACCAGTCGCCCTGGGCGAATTTGCGCGCGCTTTCGGTCAGCATCGAGATCGGCTGCACGATCAGCCGTTCGGCGGCGATCAGCGCGCCGAGCAGCACGAACAGGCAGACCAGCGCCAATTGCAAATAGGCGGTGCGGATGTCGAGATTGATGCCGGCCGAGACCTTGTTCTCGTCGAGCACCACCACCAGCCGGGCACTGGTGCCGCGGATCCGCACCACCGACAGCAGCTGGCCATTGTCGTCCTTGGAGGTCATCAGTTCACGGCCCTGCGGGGCGCTGGCGAGCGCAAACTCCAGCACGGCGGGTTCGAGCTTGTGGCCGACCAGACTGCGCTGATCGGGCGGCGCCGCCAAAACGGTGCCTTCGCCGTCGATCAGCGCCGCGCTGACGCCGTTCCGGCCGGCCAGATTGCCCATGATGTCGGACAGCCAGTCCAGATTGAGGCCGGCGATCATCACGGTGCTGTCGTCACCATCGATCGCGGCGACCGGATAGCCGGCCAGAACGGTGCCGGTGCGGGTGTGCCGACCGACGAGAAAGTCACTGACGACGAAGCCCTTGGTCTCGATCGCACGCCGGAAATACGAGCGATCGGACACGTTGGCGCCGACGAACATCGACGAGGTCGAGCAGGTGATGATGCCGTCCCGGTTGGCGATCGCCAGCATCCGGATCGACGGCAGATCGACCCGCAGGCTGGATTGCAGGATGCTGCAGCCACGGCTGCGGTCGGCCGAGGCGTAGATATAGGCGGCCGACTTCAGCACAGCTTCGACCGAGGAGATCACCTCGCGCTGGGCGTCCGCGGTGCGCTGCGCCAGCGTCGCCAGTTCGCTGGCGATCGCGCCGATCTGCGCGGTGCGCTGCTCCTCGAGCACCCGCACGCGGTCGAACATCAGCGGAGAGACCAGAATCAGCGCCAGCACCACGAGCCGCGCCCGGATGCCGAGCATCCCTCTGAGCTTCGCTTTCTTGCGGATGAACGCGATGCGTGACATCGTTGCCCCCGAAAACCCCCGTAAACAACCTAGGCCTAAGGGTTCAAAAACCCTTTCCTCGAATCGTTACAATTTGAGCGATGGGCCAACCGCAAGGCGAAATCCCCGTGCAGTTCGCGACGTTGACCCGCCGTTTACCGTGTTGGACCGGCCGGTCCGGCGAGGCCGACGCATGACCGGGTCGGCTGCGGACGGGCTGGCTGCCGTCGAGGCGGAGATCGTGCGCGCCTGCCGCGAGGCGCGGCGGGAACGTTCGTCGGTGACGCTGATCGCGGTGTCGAAGACCTTCGAAGCCGAGGCGATCCGGCGGGTGCTGGACGCCGGCCAGCGCGTGTTCGGCGAAAACCGCGTCCAGGAAGCCAAGGCCAAATGGCCGGAGCTGGTCGCTGCCTACCCGAAGACCGAGCTGCATCTGATCGGACCGCTGCAGTCCAACAAAGCCAAGGAAGCCGCGGCGCTGTTCGACGCCATTCATTCGGTCGACCGCGACAGCCTGTGCGAAGCGCTCGGCAAGGTGCTGCCGGCGTCGGGACGAAGCATCGAATTGTTCGTTCAGATCAACACCGGTGAAGAGTCGCAAAAAGCCGGCGTCGCGCCGCAGGATGCCGACGCCTTTATCGCCGCCTGCCGCGATCGCTGGGGTCTGACGATCGCCGGCCTGATGTGCATCCCACCGGTCGACGAAGCCCCGGCGCCGCACTTCGCCTTGTGCGCCAAGATCGCCAAGCGCAACGGCCTCTCAAAACTGTCGATGGGCATGAGCGCCGACTTCGCCACCGCCATCCAGTTCGGCGCCACGCATGTGCGGGTGGGGTCTGCAATCTTCGGGCATCGCTGACTGTCTGAAGCGGAGGCCCTCGCGCGATGCGGGTGGCTGCACTGTCGTGCGTGTGACCGGGAATCTGCACAGCGCAAATGACACGCGGGTTGTTCCGAATACGGAACGGTATTTTCTTGCTGGCGTATGCTGGTGGTCGATATTGCTCGGGTACCTCCTTTCTTGATTCATCCCGGGACTGCGTCCGATGCCGCGCACACTCCGATCATCTTTGGCCCTGTGGGCCGGGACAGCACTGGCCAGCACGGTCTTCACCAATTCCGCGTTGGCACAGGCAGTCGGCATTACGGACATCAATACTGGCTCATATTCCAATGCATACGGGGTCAGCGCGGACGGTTCGGTTGTTGTGGGGCAGTACTTCGACGGCTCTGACAACCATGCCTTTCGCTGGACGCTGGCGGGCGGGACGGTCGATTTTGGCGCGGGCTTGAATGCATTTGCCTATGCCACCAACTCCGATGGATCGGTCGTCGTCGGCACTTTCCCAGTAGGAAACGCGCATCAGGCATTTCGATGGACCCAGGCCGGCGGCGCGGTCAATCTTGGAACCCTCAACGGGAACGTAAACTCGACCGCTTACGGCATCAGCGGCGACGGCAGTGTCGTGGTCGGAGGCACCGACACTCAAGCATTTCGCTGGACGCAGGCCGGCGGCTTGGTGGGTCTCGGCTTTCTGAGCGGTGGCCAGTATTCGGTCGCCTATGGGATCAGCACCGACGGCAATGTCGTTGTCGGCGGGGCGACTAACGCTGCTCGCCAGGAGTTTGCGTTTCTTTGGACGCAGGCCGGAGGGATGGTCAGCCTCGGCCACCTCAACGGTGGAACAGTCTCAGAGGCCCGCGCCACGAATGCCGACGGCAGCGTCGTCGTTGGCGATGCGACCGACGGCAGTGTCGGTAATAGCTACCGGGCATTCCGATGGACACAGGCCGGAGGGATGGTCAGCCTCGGCACCCTGAACGGCGGTACCTCGTTTGCTTACGCTGTCAGCAGCGACGGTTCTGTGGTCGTCGGCAGTGCCAACGATGGTTCGAATCAAGGGATCAGCCGCGCGTTCCGTTGGACACAGGCCACCGGCCTGATCACAGTCGAGCAATGGCTCCGCAATCTCGGTGTGACGATCCCCACGGATGTGACAGCCCGGGCGTATGGGGTGTCGGCGGACGGCAATGTCGTGGTCGGCACGCTGAATAATAATCACGCCTTCATCGCCCGCAGCACGGTTGGAGTGACGCCGGCCACGCCGGCGACAACCCCAGCGCAGCCAGCGGCCGCTCCGGCGGGCTTCGTCGCCACCGCAGGTCTGATGGATGTGGTGAATTTCCAGGCGAGCCTGGCGGGGACACCGCGGACCGCGCCGCAGCTGCAGACCGGTGACCTGATCCTCAACGGCTCGCATTCCTCGCCGCTCACCACGCTGCTGGCGCCGGGGCGCTCTTCGGTGTGGACCGCCGGCGATGTCGCGGTCGCCGGTGGCGGCGGCGGTCTGGACGCCGGCTCCGGCCTCGGCGAGGGCGGCATCGCCCATGGCTTCGAGCACGGCGTGACCGTCAAGTTCGGCGTCGGCGGCCTGTCCTCCCGCACCCCGCTCGCACTCGGCGGCGCCAGCAACACGACGGGCACCTATGTGGTGCCCGAAGCCTCGATGCTGTTCGGCCCCGGCCTGGTGGCGACCGCCACCGGCTATCTCGCCTGGGGCTGTGCCGATATCCGCCGCGGCTATCTCAACGCCACCTCGCTGGACATCTCGTTCGGCAGCACAGCGACGCTGACCGCCGGCGCACGCGCCCGGCTCGACTGGCAGGACGCGCTGCGCTTCGGCCGAACCGGCTTCTCGCCCTATGCCAGTGTCACCTATCTGAACACGCGGATCGACGGTTACACCGAGACCGGCGGCAGCTTCCCGGTGCGGTACGACGCCTCGCAGGAGAATTCCACGGTGGCGCGGATTGGCGGCGATGCGCTGACGCCGCTGACCAAGCAGCTCGGCTTGGTGACGCGGCTGGAATATGCCCACCGCTTCGAACGCACCGGCGCGGCAACGACTGGCCAGATCCTCGGCCTGTCGAACTTCGCGTTCGATGGCGCCAACGTGCGCCAGGACTGGGGCCGCGCCGGCCTCGGCCTGCGCTATCGCCTCGGCTGCGGCGACGGCCTGATCATGGTCAACACCTCCAACCAGACCAGCCGCAACCTCACCTGGGTATCGGCCAGCTACCGGGTCGTGTTCTGAGCGGCGCGTGGCAGTGCCTCGGCGATCTTCCGGCAGCAAACGAGGCGCGCCTTCAGCCAATGACGATCTTCGTCTTCGGCCCGAGCCGCGCCAGCAGGCGACGCAGATTGCCGCGGGTCATCGCCACGCAGCCGGCGGTCGGGCCGAAATTGTCACGGGCGAGGTGCAGGAACACGGCGCTGCCGCGGCCGGTGATTCGCGGCTTGGTGTTGTGGTCGATCTCGACGATCAGATCGTAAAGATGATCGTCCCGCGTCAGCCGGTCGCCGGTCTGGCCCGGCCTCAGCCGCAGCGGGCGGTTGTAATGCCGGCTCGCCGGATCCTCGCACCAGGCATCATCGGGCCGGATGGTGCGGACCGGCAGATGCGTGTGCGGCCGCGTCCCGCGTTCGCCCCGCCACCACAGCCGCAGCGGATGAAAGCTGCCCCGCGGCGTGGCGCCGTCGCCCTCACGCTTATTGGCAAGGATGCCGCCGCGGCCCAGCGCCACCGGGATGGTCATGCCTTTGGCCACCAGCCAGCCGCGACTGCGCTCGCCGGCGGCGCGCCGGATTTGGACCCATTCCAGGGGCCGCGACCCCTGCCGCCGTCTCGCCTTTGTTTCCGTTAACTTTTTCGGCATTTGGATCCACCTCTGCTGCCGGCGAGCCGGCAAATTTAGTATCCGGGAGTTAACTTGCGCGGAAACTCTCCCTATGTGCTGATCTGCGGTACAAGCTCAGACGATCCGGACGCCGCCCGGCCGTGCTTGCGCCGGCGCCGTGCTCCCGAATAGCCCGAAGGACAGACCATGCCGAACGCCCGCAAGATCCTGATCGTGGACGACGACACCGATCTGCGCGACGCGCTGGTCGAGCAACTGTCGCTGCATGAGGAATTCGAAGCCTCGGCGGTCGACACCGGCGCCAAGGGCGTCCAGACCGCCAAGACGCTGTCGCCCGACCTCGTGCTGATGGATGTCGGCCTGCCCGACACCGACGGCCGCGAGGTGGTCCGCAGCCTGCGCAAAGGCGGCTTCAAGGCGCCGATCATCATGCTGACAGGGCACGACACGGACTCAGATACCATCCTCGGCCTCGAGAGCGGCGCCAACGATTACGTCGCCAAGCCGTTCCGCTTCGCCGTGCTGCTCGCCCGCATCCGCGCCCAGCTGCGCCAGCACGAAGCCAGTGAGGACGCGGTGTTCACCGTCGGCCCCTACAGCTTCCGCCCCGGCTCCAAGATGCTGACCGGTGCCAACGCCAAGAAGGTACGGCTCACCGAGAAGGAAACCGCCATCCTGCGCTTCCTGTATCGCGCCGGCCAGGCGCCGGTGTCGCGCGAGACGCTGCTGCAGGAAGTCTGGGGTTACAATTCGGGTGTGACCACCCACACGCTCGAGACCCACATTTACCGACTTCGACAAAAGATCGAGAAAGACGCCGCCAATCCGGAGATTCTGGTGACCGAGGCCGGTGGCTACAAACTCGTGCCGTGATACCAATAGGGCTCGATTCGTATCACGACGCGAGCCCGACCGGTCCTTGAATGTCGATCGAAGATGATGTCGCCCTGCTCGAGCGCGTGCCGACGCTGCGGCTGCTCGGCGGCACGTCGTTACGCATGCTGGCAGTCGGCGTCGAACAGCGCGACGTCGCGCGCGGCGATCTTCTGTTCAAAGTGGGCGAGCCTGCGGACGCGGCTTTCGTGGTGCAGCGCGGCTCACTGAAAGTCAGCGCCGATGACGACGGGCCGAGTGTCGTGGCGCGCCCGGGCGATCTGCTCGGCGAGCTGGCGCTGCTGATGCCGATGCGGCGGCCCGCCAACGCCGAGGCGCTGGAACATTCGACGCTGATCCGCATCTCCCGCAGCCTTTTCCAGCGCGTCATCGAGAGCGATCCCGCCGCCGCCCGCCGCCTGCGTGACGATCTCGCCGCCCGCACCAGCCAGATTGCATCGGAGATATTGGTGGCAGGCGCGAAGCTGAGTTCGTAGTTGGGATCTTCTCCCTCTCCCGCAAGCGGGAGAGGGAGCGCGCTGAGCGTGTTGCAAACTACACGTCCATCACCACCGTGACCGGAACATGGTCGCTCGGCCGCTCCCAACTGCGGGCGTCGCGCAGGATCTTGAAATCGGTGACGCGGTCTTTCAGCGCTTCCGAGACCCAGATGTGATCGAGCCGGCGACCGCGGTCGCCGACCGTCCAATCGGCGTTGCGATAGCTCCACCAAGTATAAACTTTTTCGGTGAGCGGAATGCGCTCGCGCGCGACGTCGACCCAGTTGCCGGCGCGCAGCACGGTGAGCAGCTTGTCGGTCTCCACCGGCGTGTGGGACACCACTTTCAACAGCTGCTTGTGCGACCAGACGTCGTGCTCGTGCGGCGCGACGTTGAGGTCGCCGACCAGGATGTGACGCTGATCGCCGGACGGGTGCAGCGGTTCGCACGCCTTCATCTCGTCGAGAAACGACAGTTTGTGCTTGAACTTCGGATTGACCGCGGGGTCGGGTACGTCGCCGCCGGCAGGTACATAAAAATTATGCACGACCAGCGGCGGCACGTCGTTGCCGGTGTCGAGCGACACCGAGATGTGCCGCGAATCGACGATGTCGCAGAAGGTGCGGACATCGGTGGCGGCGAACGGCAGCTTCGAGACGATGGCGACGCCGTGATAGCCCTTCTGTCCGTTGAGCGCGATGTGCTCATAGCCGAGCCGCTTGAAGCGTTTCGCCGGAAACGCGTCGTCGGGGCACTTGGTCTCCTGCAGGCAGAGGATATCGGGCCGCTGCGCCTTGATAAACTTCGCCACCAGATCGATGCGCAGCCGCACCGAGTTGATGTTCCAGGTGGAGAGGGTCAGACGCATGGGGATCGGTTCGCGAGAGGGGAGACGAGACAGAACGACAGCCATCGTTGTTACGCGGAGCGCGGCTAGGCGCAAGCGGCCGCTGTGCACAGGGCGCCCGGTTCGTTGAAGCCGTGTTGCGAAGAGGATGGATTGCCGGGTCAAGCCCGGCAATGACTGCCTTCAACGATTGCCGGAAGCGGATGACACACGCACTTCGTCATGCGCGGCTTGACCCGCCTGCGGGGCCGGAGCCCCTTCGGCGCGGCGAAGGCCCGCGCATCCATCGTCCGCGGTAGCGGACCAGCCTGATCGAAGGAGCGCGTTAACCCGGCGGGGTCGCGTAGTTGGTGTAGTCGATTTTGAACATCGACGGATCCGGGCGCTTGGTCGAGTCGATATTGTAGATAGCGACCGTGGTGTCGTAGCCTTGGGGATCGGTCACGGTCCATTGCTTGAGCTGACCGTCCTTGACGCCGAGCATCAGCATCAGCCGGCTGGTGCCGATGATGGCGTTCTTCTCCTCGATGATGACCGAAATGTAGGTGTCGTCGGAGGTGATGCTGACGACGTTGGTGTCGCGAAGCAGATCGATGCGGTCGCTGAGCAGATAGCGTAGCGGCGTTTGCGACAGAGGATAGACGTCCTGGGTGCCGAGCTTGCGGTCGCGCACCACGACCGACTGACCGTCGGCGATCAGCGACACCGTGCTCGGCTCGTCATATTCGAAGCGCACCTTGCCGGGCTTCATGATGTAGAAATCGCCGGTCAGCTTGGTGCCGTCCGGGCCGACCTGAACGAACTGGCCGACCAATGTCTGCAGCGACGACAGATAGGCACTGACCTTGGCGGCGTCGGCCTTCTGCTTGGCATCGAAGGTGGTGAAGATCGACGCCGGCACATTCCGGCGCGGATCGGGAATCACCGGATCCGGCGGGGTGGTGAGCTTGGCCACGGGCGCGGGCGGCGCCGGCTGCGCGGGCTTTTGCCGCGGCTCGGCGGCACCGACACGCTGATCCTTCGGCTTCGACGCGTCGGGTTGCGCCTGCACGGCGGCGGTGCCGACCACGAGCCACAGGGCAGCGCCCGCTGCGAGCGCGGCACCCAGGCGTCGCGTCGCGGAGCGCGGCGGCATCGAAAAAGAGCGGCAAAACTGGTGCAATAGATTGTCCTGTCCGGAAGCCGCCGCGGCGGCGCATCGCCGCCCTGCGGCTACAGGGGTGCTGTGGCGATTTCGCGACTCCGGCCCGGCAAGGGCGCCCGCGCTGCTCCGGTCGGTCAAAATTCCGAATCCTCCTCGGCGACCAGGATTTCGCGTTTGCCGGCGTGATTGGCCTGGCCGACGATGCCTTCCTGCTCCATCCGCTCCATCAGCGAGGCGGCGCGGTTGTAGCCGATCTGCAGCCGGCGCTGGATGTAGCTGGTCGAGGCCTTGCGGTCGCGTTTGACGATCGCCACCGCCTGCTGGAACAGGTCGCCGCCGCCGTCCGCCCCCATGCCGGTGGCATCGAACACCGCGGCGTCCTCTTCGCTCGGTTCCTCGGCGGTGACGGCCTCGAGATATTCCGGCTGGCCCTGTGACTTGAGGTGCTTGACGACCTTCTCGACCTCTTCGTCCGACACGAACGGGCCGTGGACGCGGCTGATGCGGCCGCCGCCGGCCATGTACAGCATGTCACC
>NZ_BADD01000145.1 GCF_000333455.1 Rhodopseudomonas sp. B29 | reverse complement strand
CTCCGGCTCGGACGGATCACCCGCGCGGGCGACGAGATGCTGCGCAGCGTGCTGATCTCCGGCGCCATGGCGGTGATCCAGCAGGCGCGGCATGGGCGCGGCCGCGCCTCGGTGTGGCTGGTCGCGCTGCTGGCGCGCAAGCCGATCAAGCTGGCGGCGGTGGCGCTCGCCAACAAGATCGCCAGGATCGCCTGGAAGATGATGATCACGCAACAGACTTACGACGGGGCGCGGATGCCGAGCGCATCGCCGCGCGCCGACTGAGAGATCGAACGTCGGGCAATTAGTCCGACGCTCGAGCCGGAGCTGCAACGGGAGACAGATGGAACGATCGATCGAACCGAGAGGCGAGACAATCCGTGGAATCCATCGGCACACAAAGGCCGGTAGGGTGATTGGAGCTCGCGTCGCGGAAGCCATCTTGGCCAGCGGTCCATCGCGACCGCACCGACAGGCCGCACATATGGATGCAAGCGATCCGATCAGTCCTCAGAATCCCTTGTGGCTCGGGGGCCGTCCACATATGGATTCCGGGTTCGCGAGCTGCGCTCGCGCCCCGGAATGACAAAAAGATAGGTGTATGCTTTGGAGGCGGACTGCAACCAGCTAATTACACCGGCAGCCCGTGCTGCTGGGCCAGATCCTTCAGCGACACTTGCGGCCTTGCGCCGATGTGCTGGATGACTTCGGCGGCGGCCAGGGCGGCGAGGCGGCCGGAGTTGTGGTGGCCGGCGCCGCGCACCAGGCCGAACAGGAAGCCGGCGGCGAACAGATCGCCGGCGCCGGTGGTGTCGACCAGCTGATCGATCGGCGACGCCGGCACCATCGTGACGTCGGTGCCCTCAACCACCGCGCAGCCCTTCTCGCTGCGGGTGACGACGCCAAGCGCGACATCCTGCGACAGCTGCTTGATCGCGGTGTCGAAATCGGAGGTCTGGTACAGCGAATGCAGCTCGGACTCGTTGGCGAAGATCAGGTCGACGGTCTTGCTGCGCATCAGATCGAGGAACTCGCCGCGATAGCGATCGACGCAGAACGCGTCCGACAGCGTCAGCGCCACCCTGCGGCCGGCGCCATGGGCGATCTTCGAGGCCTTGAGGAAGGCTTCCTTGGCCTGCGGTGGATCCCACAGATAGCCTTCGAGATAAGTGATCGCGGCGGCGGCGATCTGGGCCTCGTCGATGTCGGCCGGGGTGAGATCCTGCGCCGCGCCCAGATAGGTATTCATGGTGCGCTCGCCGTCCGGCGTCACAAGGATGTAGGAGCAGCCGGTGGCCGGGCCGTCCTTGGCCGGCATGGTCTGGAATGTGACGCCGGCGGCGCGGATGTCGTGGCTGTAGAGCCGGCCGATCTGGTCGTCCTTGACCTTGCCCACATAGGCGGTGCGGGCCCCGAACGACGCCAGGCCGACGATGGTGTTGGCGGCCGAGCCGCCCGACATTTCGGTGGCCTGCCCCATATCGGCGTAGATCGCCGCGGCCCGGACCTCGTCGATCAGCGCCATGCCGCCCTTGGTCATGCCGTGGCGGACCAGAAAATCGTCCTCGGTGCGCACCAGCACGTCGAAGATCGCATTGCCGATGGCGAGAACGTCGTATTGGGCTGAGGTCATGGGGAGCTTTCCGAGGATGACGGGCCGCTCGCGGGCGACAATTTGTCAACCGCGGCGGCGCGACCTATCACGTTCACGGTCAGGCCCACAAGGCCGTCAAACTGCGTGCTGTCGATGCTTCGCCCGCTTCTCACCGTTTCTGCCGGAACGCTGTCGTCGCGCCTCCTCGCATTCGTGCGGGACGCGCTGGTGGCGGCGTTGCTCGGCGCTGGCGGCATCGCGGACGCGTTCCTGCTGGCGTTTCAGCTTGTCAACGTGACGCGGCGGCTGCTCACCGAAGGCGCGCTGAACGCCGCGCTGGTGCCCGCCTGGCTGCGGGTGCGCAAGCACGATGGCGTCGCTGCTGCGGAAGCT
>NZ_BADD01000146.1 GCF_000333455.1 Rhodopseudomonas sp. B29 | reverse complement strand
CGCTTCATCAGGCCGCCGAGAATGCGGACGAGGTCGCCGCGCACGGTGCAGCAGATGCAGCCGTTGTTCATTTCGAACACTTCTTCATCGGCGCCGATGATGAGGTCGTTGTCGATGCCGATCTCGCCGAATTCGTTGACGATCACCGCGTACTTCTTGCCGTGATTCTCCGACAGGATGCGGTTGAGCAACGTCGTCTTGCCGGCGCCCAGATAGCCGGTGAGCACGGTGACGGGGATTTTATCGGCGGCGGAATTCATCGGGACACTCCAGCACGAAACCCCGTCCCAGGTCGCAGCGCGGCGTCCCGCAGATCGAGGCAGATCAGATGAGAAGGACCGGCGCCGCCTAGCGGCCGAGCGCGCCGGTCAGCGCCTTTATATTGTGACGGACCATATCAATGTAAGTGGGGGCTTCGCCGTTTTCGGCCGTCAGGCTGTCCGAATACAGCGTGCCGCCGATCTTGGCACCGGTCTCGGCGCTGATCCGCTGCATCAGGCGCGGATCGCTGATGTTCTCCAGAAACACCGCGGGGATCTTGGCCTTGTGGATCTGACTGATGATCGAGGCGACATCGCGGGCGCTCGCTTCCGAGTCGGTCGAGACTCCCTGCGGCGCGATGAAGGCGATCCCGTAGGTTTCGGCGAAATAGCCGAAGGCGGCGTGGGTCGAAATCACCTTGCGATGCTCCGCCGGGATGGTTGCTACCGCCTGGCGAACCTCGGCATCGAGCGCGTCGAGCTTGGCCAGATAGGCGGCCGTGTTGGCGCGATAGACGTCGGCGCCGGCCGGGTCGGCAGCGATCAGCGCATCGCGGATATTGGTGACGTAGATCTTGGCGTTGGGCACCGACTGCCAGGCATGCGGATCGGACTCCGATCCGAGCTTGCGGGTCTTGATGCCCTTGGTGACGGTGACGATCACCGCCTTGCCGCCCGACGACTGCACCAGCCGCGGCAGCCAGCCTTCGAGGCCGAGGCCGTTGACGACCAGAAGCCTGGCGTCGGCGACTTTCTTGGCGTCGGCCGGCGTCGGCGTATAGACGTGCACATCCCCGCCCGGGCCGACCAGCGAACTGACGGCGACGCGATCGCCACCGACATTGCGGGCGAAATCCGCCAGGATCGAGAAGCTCGCCACCACGCCGAGCGGCGCCGGCTGCTGCGCACGGGCCGGCAGGCAGCCCAGCAGAACGGTCATCAAGACTAAGCCAAGTCGTATCATCGTCATGCCTCGAGATGGGGCGCAGGAAGCAGCTTGCGGATGATGCCGCCGAAGCGGCCGAACAGCACCGAAAGGACGTACAGCACTGCTGCAACAAGTATGATCGCGGGACCGGACGGCACGCCGGTCGAGAACGACAGCACCAGCCCGGCATAGCCGGACAGCATCGCGGCCGCGACCGCCACCATCATCATGCCGGTGATATCGCGCGCCCAGAACTTGGCGATGCCGGCCGGCAGGATCATCAGGCCCACGGCAAGCAATGTCCCGAGCGCTTGGAAGCCGTTGACGAGGTTGATCACCACCAGCGCCAGGAACGCCAGATGCGCCGGCGCACCGGCGTGGCTGACAGCGCGCAGGAATAGAGGATCGACGCATTCGATCACCAGCGGCCGCCAGATCACCGCCAATGCGATCATCGTCAGAGTGGC
>NZ_BADD01000147.1 GCF_000333455.1 Rhodopseudomonas sp. B29 | reverse complement strand
CCGATCTTCCGGGCGATCACCACCTACGCCAACCCGGCGCTGGAAAAGGCGATCGAGACCGTCAAGGTCCAGGTCGTCGCTGATCCGGCGGGCTGCGGTGACTTGTTCAACCCGGTCGGCACCCGCGTGTTCACCGCGCCCTGCGACACCGCGCGTGCGTTCCTGTCGCAGTCGTCGATCAAGTACTCGACCGTGAAGGCTCCGGCCGGCTCGGGCGTGAAGGTGATGGTGAACGACAAGGAGATCCCCTACACCGACGCCAAGACCTCCAATCCGGCGGTGCTGGCTGCGGCGCAGGGCCACGTGCGAGCAGCTTGAAATGACCTACGGCGAGGGCGAAAAGGCGCTGAAGCTGAACGGCCGTGCCGACATCCGCTTCGGCGCTGCACCGCGGATCGATGCTGCGCTCGCCGCCAAGCAGCTCGACCTCGATCGCTTGCTGGCGAAAGACGGCGACCAGAACGCGGCGGCGTGGCTCGGCAAGCTACGGGACTTTTTGGCATCGCTGCCGCAGCCACCGCTGCCGGCTCGGATCAGCCTCGACACCGATCAGATCATGATCGGCGGCCGCGCCGTCACCGACGTAACCGCGGTGCTACGCGGCGATGCCACGAGCTTGTCAATCGAACAGGCAGACCTTCGCGCGCCGGGCGGCTCGCACCTGGTCATGAGCGGCAGCAATGCTGTGAGTGCCAAACCGCAAGGCGGCATCAAGGCAAGCCTGGTTGTCGACTCCAGCGATCCTGCGCTCCTCGCTGCATGGTTGCAGGGCCGCGCCGCGCCTGCCACTGGCGCGGCGAAACCGCTGAAGGCGCAAGGTGATATCAGCGTTTCTGAAAGTCATCTGGCAGTGGACCGCCTCGTCCTGGAGAGGGACGGCGGCAAATTGCAGGGACACTTGGCTTTTCGCGCGGCGACGCCGCAGCAGGCTCGCACCTCGATGTTGCCCTGGCCGGGGAATTCCGCAGACCTCGAAATCGCCAAGGGGCTGATACGCTCGCTGCTCGGTGACGACAACAACAGGGGGGCCGGGTGGCCCGACGCGGCTGATCTGGATCTCGATCTTGCCGCGCCAAGTGGAGCGGGCAGAGCTGGCAGCCGTTGTCGGCCCGGCTAAGCTACAGTCCCGATCAGGTCGTGGTCGACCGGTTCAAGACCGGAAGTGCCGGCGTCGTGGTAGAAGGCCGAGGCACGCTCGATCGCCGCAGCGCCGGGGGCGATCTCTCACTCACCGCCAATGCTCCGTCGCTTGTCGCCATGGCGGACGCATTGTCACCTTTCAGCCCGGACACAGCCGCCCGGCTGAAGGCGATGAGTAACGAAGCCGGCCCCGCGCAGGCGCGACTCTCGCTCCGGCTCGCTCCTAACAAGGCGAAGGGAGGGCAGGTTCAGGCTGCCGCCGAGCTCGCGCTCGATGCCCCGCAACTCAGTGGTTCGGCGAGATTCGAAGCAACGCCAAAGGCGTCTGATATCAAGTCCTTCGATCTCGACACACTTGCGAAGAGCGAAGTCACGGCGAAGGCGGCCCTGGCTGCGCCGCAGGCTCAGACGTTACTTGCGCTTGCCGGACTCGATGGCGCGGTGTCGGCGGGCGGCGGCGCGGGCAAGCTCGATCTCTCGGGCTCGGGACGCTGGCGCGCCGCGATCCAGCTAAAGGCGCATCTGACCGGGATCGCGCTCGATCTTGCTGCCGAGGGGAAGGTCGAGCCGTGGGCCGCCGAACCCAAGGCCGCTCTGATGGTGCGTGCGCCGCGACTCGATCTGTTGCCGCTGCTTGGGCTTGATCCGCAGGGCGGCGACGCCGGGCGCATCAGCCTGGCTTCGCGCCTCGCTGTTGCCGGCAAGACCTGGACGTTCAACGACATCGATGCCGGCGTCGGTGATGGCCGCATGCGAGGGCGGCTGGTGGTGACGCGCGGCGACCGGCCGACCGTGGAAGGCGAGGCGGGTTTCGATTCGATTTCAGTGGCGCCGGCTGTCCAGCTCGCCATCGGAGCCGCCGGCCGCGATCGCGATGCACCTCTCGGCCGCGGCTTGACCAGCGGCTGGCGCGGCAAGGTGACGGTTCATGCGCTTACGGCCGGACTGCCGGGCGGCTCGAAGCTGCAGCCGCTCGACGGCGTGCTGCGCAGCGACGGCCAGGCGCTGACGCTGGAGACGACCGGTAAACTCGGCGGCGGTGAGGCCGCGGCGACGCTTACGGCTCGGCCAGGCGATGGCGGCCTTGCGTTGACCGGGAAGGTCTCGCTCAACAGCGCCGACGGCTCGGCGCTGCATTACGGCGACCTGGTGACGCCGGCCGGCAAGGCAACGCTAAAAGCCAGCCTGGCCAGCACCGGCCGCAGCGCGGCGGCGCTGATGGGCGCCTTGTCGGGCGGTGGCACGCTGACGCTCGATCACGCCGAGCTGCCGGGCCTCGGCGTGAAAGCGTTCGAGGTAGAGATCGCCGCCGGCGATGCGGGCCAGGCGATCGATGATCGCCAGCTTTCGGCAGTGGTCGAGCCGGCTCTCGCGAATGGGAAGCTCGCGCTCGACAACGCGCAGTTTCCGCTCAGCCTCTCCGACGGACGCTTGTCCATCGCCGCGACGTCACTCCAGAGCCAAGGCGTGCGCGCCGTTGTTGCCGGCGGCTACGACATTCCGGCCGGACAGGCCGACCTTCGCGCGACATTAACGATGGCTGATGCAGGGCCGGGCGCCGCACCCGAGATCCGGATTTTCGCCGCGGGTCCGCCCGACCATTTGGTGCGAACTGTCGATCTGTCCGCATTATCGTCCTGGTTGGCCGTACGGCGCATCGATCGCGAGACGAAGAAGCTGCAGGCATTGGAGCGGCAGGCTGCGCCCGCAAGCACCCCGGCTGCGCCGGCCGATGCCACTCCGAAGCCGGGGGAGACCGATTCCGGAAGGCCGCAGGTCGCCCCGGAATCGGCTAAGCCCGAATCCGCAAAGCCTGGGCCGGCTCAGCCGAGCCCAGCGCCGCTCAACGCTGCAAAGCCGGACGCGCCGAAACCGGACGCGAACGCCGCCACGCAGCCCCCTGCGCCAGCCGAGCCGCCCGCGCCCAAGCCCGATTCAGCCAAGGACGATTCGGCGGTCGTCTCGCCGACGCCGCTGCCGGATGCAGACCCACGCCGGGTGGTGCCCAAGCCACGCCCGCAACCGCCGCGGGTCAGCCCGCCGGCCACGTCCAGTTCAGCACCACATGCGATCCCGCCGCAGCGTCCTGCTTCGCCGCCGAACCCAGCCGCCGCACAAGCTGCGCACGAGGCTCTACGCGAACGCGCTGCACCGTTGCCGCCGCCTTTGGAGATCAAGCCAGCACCCGGAGATGCGCGACCGACACGGCTGCGTCCGCCGGTCAATCTGGCACCGGCAACTTCGCCCTATTGAGGGTCACCTGACCGCAACGCGGTCAGGACGCATGCGTCCCAAACCAGCAGACCGGCGCTCAGTGCGCCGTCAGCGTGGTCTCGGCCTTTTGCTCGGCGAGTGCGGCCTGCTGTTGCACAGCGCGGCTGCGGAAGTAATCGAGCACGAACAGCCTGATCGCCGACGACAGGTTGCCCTGCTGGCGGTTGCTGTCGATCTCCCCAACGAGTTCGGACAAGGTCATGTCGCGAACGCTGGAGATCTCTTTCATGCCGTTCCAAAAAGCCTCTTCGAGGCTGACGCTGGTCTTGTGGCCCGCGACCACGATCGACCGTTTGACGACCGGCGATTTCATGACGCGTCCTCGCCACCTATTTGATGTTGATCGAGCAATTGATTGGCGCGGCTGGCCTGCTTCTCGTCCAGCTCACGTTGCGATTTGGTCCTGCCGAACCGTGCACGATTTGCGTCGGCGAGCTTCGCGGCTTGATCCCGCTCGGCTCGTTTCTTGAAGCGTTTCAAATTGACCACATCAGCCATTGCGCACACCTATCGTCGATTATCTCGGCAACGGGCGGCGCCTTCGGTTCGTGCAAAATTGCACGCGGCCATCAGCGGCTCGATCACCATCAAGAACAGTCCATATCGCTGCGACAAGTCACTGGAAACTGCTTCGCCCCAGGCGAAATATAATTACCAAACGACAACGCCGCGGGAGGAGTTGATCAATCCGCGTACGCCAAGGCTATGATTTACATCAATTTCCGATGCCGCAATTGGGCTCGTCACCAAACATCATTTCGGCGAACCGGGCCGCGTCATTTTGTCCGGCCGCACCACGCGGTCGAATTCAGCCTCGCTGACTAATCCGAGCCGCAGCGCTTCTTCCTTCAGCGTGGTGCCGCGCTGATGGGCCGTCTTGGCGATTTTCGCCGCGTTGTCGTAGCCGATGCTCGGCGCCAGGGCAGTTACCAGCATCAGCGAGCGCTGCATCAGTTCGCCGATGCGTTGCTCGTCAGCGTGGAGTCCGTCGATGCAATGCTCGGTAAACGAGCGTGCGGCGTCGGCGATCAATCCGATCGACTGCAGCATCGCCTGCGCCATCACTGGCTTGTAGACGTTGAGTTCGAAATGGCCCTGGCTGCCGGCGATCGAGATCGTGGTCTCGTTGCCGAACACCTGGCAGCACACCATGGTCACGGCTTCGCACTGCGTCGGGTTGACCTTGCCGGGCATGATAGACGAGCCCGGCTCGTTCTCCGGCAGGATCAGTTCGCCGAGGCCGGAGCGCGGCCCCGAGCCGAGCAGGCGTATGTCGTTGGCGATCTTGAACAGCGCGGTGGCGGCGGAATTCAGCGCGCCGTGAACGAACACATAGGCGTCGTTGCCGGCCAGCGCTTCGAACTTGTTAGCGGCGGTGACGAAGGGCTGCTTGGTAATCGCCGCGACGCGCTTGGCGAAGGCGACGGCAAACTTCGGATGCGCGTTGAGGCCGGTGCCGACCGCGGTGCCGCCTTGCGCCAGCGGATAGAGCTCCTTCATCGCCATCTTGATACGCGCGATCGAGCTGCCGACCTGTGCGGCGTAGCCGGAGAACTCCTGGCCCAGCGTCAGCGGCGTCGCGTCCTGGGTGTGCGTACGGCCGATCTTGACGATGCCGGCGAAGGCCTTTTCTTTTTTCCGCAACGCATCGTGCAACATCGTCAGGGCAGGCAGCAGGTCGGCGGCGATCTTCTGCGCCGCTGCGATGTGCATGGCCGTCGGGAACGAGTCGTTCGACGACTGGCTCATGTTGACGTGATCGTTCGGGTGCACCGGCTTCTTGGCGCCGCGCTCGCTGCCGAGGAGTTCGTTGGCGCGATTGGCGATCACCTCGTTGACGTTCATGTTGGTCTGAGTGCCGGAGCCGGTCTGGTACACGACCAGCGGGAAGTGATCGTCGAGCTTGCCCTCGATCACCTCGCGGGCGGCGCGGACGATGGCGCCGGCACGGCGCTGATCGAGCAGGCCGAGGTCGCGGTTCGTTTCGGCGGCGGCGAGTTTGACGATGGCCAGCGCGTGAACGATGCCGATCGGCATGCGGTCGGAGCCGATGCGAAAGTTGCGGCGCGAGCGTTCGGTCTGCGCGCCCCAGTAGCGATCGGACGCGACATCGATCGCGCCGAAGCTGTCGGTTTCGCTGCGGGTATGCGCCGCGGAGGCGGCGGGGCGGGCTTTACGGGCCATCGGCAAGCGTCCTGCTGAAACGAAACGATCGGCAGACCGGCAACGCCGGCGCCGGCAGGACGATCCGGGAAGGCTATGAGTTACTTCTTGCGGAACCGGTCGAGCCGCACAACTTCGGCGCCGCCGTCGTTGGGCCGGTCGGGCTCGTCGGCCGGGCTCGGCGCCGGAACGACGTCCGCCGGCGCCGGCGAGGTGGGGAGGGCGCTGACCACAGATCCATCCTGATCGGCGGCATCCGCATTGGCGTCGGCCGTCTCGAACTGCAGACCGAACTGCACCGATGGATCGAAGAAGCTCTTGATCGCCGAGAACGGCACCACCAGCCGCTCCGGAATGCCGCCGAACGACAGGCCGACCTCGAAGCGGTCTTCGGTGACGACCAGATCCCAGAACTGATGCTGCAGGATCACCGTCATCTCTTCCGGATATTGCGCGAGCAGGCGCGGCGACAGCTTCACGCCGTCGGCCTTCGACAGGAAGGTGATGAAGAAATGGTGCTCGCCGGGCAGGCCGTGCTGGGCGACATCGGTGAGCACGTGGCGCAGCACGCCGCGTAGCGCGTCTCGGGCGAGAACATCGTATCGGATGTGATCGGTGGCCATGTGTCGTCCGCTGCTGTTGTCTGCTCGCTGATTCGGCGTCGCCCGGCTGCGGGATCAACGATGCCCCGACTCTCGGAACGCCGATGCTACTCCGGCAGCCGCTCGTGGTCAGCAGGCCCCGAAGCTGAATATTGTGCGATTTCTTGCCGTGGAAAGGTGCAGCGGCGCGGCTGAACCGAGGATGAAGGGAGGAACTTGGAAGATAAGTGGAGGCTTCTGTTGCCAGGTGCCTCCGAACCCCGCCTAACGGAGCTTAACCCGTTAGGACTTTAAAGTGGTCTTTCAAACTGCGTTACGCAGCCTGAGCAACCGGAGCAAAGTTGTCGTTGGCAACTATTGCAGTAGCCCGATAACGGCGGAACAATACCGGGAAAAAGCAAGCCCTTTACGCCCTCGTCGATCCTATTTCGCCCCCGCCGAAACCCGCGATTTTCCAACGAAATCAGTGGGCTTTGGTGGAGGCGCCGGGTACCGCCCCCGGGTCCGAATGGTTTATTACGACGGCCGTTTATTTCCATAGTCGGGTTGCCCCGACCTTCCCAATATAGGGGGCGCCGCGGTCCGGCGGAAGGGGGCTTGGGTGCGGTGCTATGACCGAATCCCCAGGCTCCGGCAGGGCCACAACCGCTTCGGCGGCAGACCCGGCGCGCGTAAATACCGATGGTGGCCTGTTCCCCGACGTTCTAGACGTTGGCCATGGCGCTCGACTCCTCCGCCACTCCCACCGCGGTTCCAGCCGTCGCAGAGCCCCCTGGGCTCGGCGAATTGTTCGTGGAATTCGCCAAGATGTCGCTGTCCGGCTTCGGCGGGGTGCTGGTGTTCGCTCGCCGGGCGATCGTCGAGCGGCATCGCTGGATGACGGCGGAAGAGTTCAACGAGACCTTCGCGCTCTGCCACTTCATGCCAGGACCGAACATCGTCAATCTGTCGATGGTGTTCGGCGCGCGGTTCCGCGGCGTTCCGGGCGCCTTCGCGGCCTTCACCGGTCTGATCGGTCCGCCTGTGGTGGTGATGACCATCCTGGCGGCGCTGTACGTACATTTCGGCGAGCTCGGCGCGCTGCGGCGTGCGCTCGGCGGCGTTGCTTGCGTCGCGGTCGGACTGTTGTTCGCCGTCAGCTTCAAGATGCTGGTGCCGCTGCTGCGCCGCCGCGATCCCGTCGCCGTGCTGTTACTTGCCGCGGTGTTCGTCGCCGTCGGCCTGCTGCGTTGGCCGATGCCGTGGGTGCTGGCGGTGGCCATTCCCGGAAGTATCTTGGTGACCTGGCTGCGCAGGCGGTCCGCATAATGGACGGCGGCACTACTTCGCTTGGATCATTGGCACTGCGCTTCGCCATGATGTCGCTGTTCGCGATCGGCGGCGCCAACGCGGCGATCCCCGAGATCCATCGCATCGTCGTGACGTCGCAGCACTGGCTGACGGAGCTGCAGTTCGCCGACGCTTTTGCGATCGCGCAACTGTCGCCGGGCCCGAACGTGATGATCGTGACGATGATCGGCTATCAAGTTGCCGGCGTCGTCGGGGCACTTGTGGCAACTCTGGCGATGTGCGGACCCACAGCCGTGCTGGCGTTGTGTGTCAGCCGGTTGCTCGGTCGCTCGAGCCGGTCACCCTGGCCGGCGCTCATTCAATCGGCGCTGGTGCCGCTATCGATCGGCTTGATGACGGCGAGCGGCTGGATTCTCGCGTCGACCACCGACCGCACGACTGCGGCGTTCCTGGTCACTGCGAGCGCTGCCGTACTTGCTGCGACCACACGTCTAAATCCGTTGTGGTTGCTGCTTGCGGGGGGCATTCTGGGTTTCGCTGGCATTGTGTAACGAAAGCCGGTACCCACGAATTCCAAGTCGCGGGAGCGACAACGGGCGATAACAGCCTGATACAGGGGGAGCAAACCATGACCGACGCGCCAAGGGCTGACGCGCGGAGCGACCACGCTCCAGGCCGCGCCTCCATTTTCCCAAGCTGGATTCGCGGACCGCAGGATTTCGTTGGCGGACTGGTGCTGATGGCAGTCGCGGCGTTCGCGCTATGGGCCGCCAGCGATCTGCAGGGCATGCATGGTTTCTCGTTCGGCCCGGGCACTGCGCCGCGAATGTTCGCGGTGATCCTGCTTGCGCTCGGCGCCGCACTCACCGTCACCGGTGTGATGGTCGACGGTGAGAAGATGGCGGCCTTCGCCTGGCGCGGACCGCTGTTCGTGTCGCTGGCAATCGCGTTCTTCGCGCTGTCGATCCGGCCGGTGGGTCTGATCGTCACGACCTTTGCAAGCTTCCTGATCGCCGCCCTCGGCACGCCGGAGACCCGATGGCTCGAGACGATCATCGTCGGCGCCTTGCTTACGCTGGCCTGCAGCCTGTTGTTTCCCTACGCATTGGGGCTGCCGCTCGATCTCTATCCGTCATTCCTGGGCAAGTGAGCGGCCGCGATGTTTGAGCTGTTTTCCAATCTCGCGCTCGGCTTCCACGTCGCGCTGTCGCCGATGAACTTGCTGCTCTGCCTGATCGGCGCCCTGGTCGGGACGCTGATCGGCGTGCTGCCCGGCATCGGCACCATCGCCACGGTGGCGATGCTGCTGCCGATCACGTTCGGTCTGCCGCCGGTCGGCGCGCTGATCATGCTCGCCGGCATCTATTACGGCGCGCAGTACGGTGGCTCCACCACGTCGATCCTGGTCAACATTCCGGGGGAGGCGACCTCGGTCGTGACGGCACTCGACGGCTTCCAGATGGCCAAGCAGGGCCGCGCCGGTCCGGCGCTCGCCATCGCCGCAATCGGCTCGTTCGCCGCCGGCTGCTTCGCCACGGTGCTGATCGCGCTGCTTGGTGCGCCGCTGACCTCGATCGCGCTGGCGTTCGGCCCGGCCGAGTACTTCTCGCTGATGGTGCTTGGCCTGATCTTCGCGGTGGTGCTGGCCAAGGGCTCGGTCCTGAAGGCGATCGCCATGATCGTGTTCGGCCTGTTGCTGTCGATGGTCGGGTCCGACATCGAGACCGGTGTGTCGCGCATGAGCTTCGGCATTCCCGAGCTCGCCGACGGCCTCGGCTTTGCGACCGTGGCAATGGGCGTGTTCGGCTTCGCCGAGATCATCCGAAATCTCGACGCCGGCTCGGAGATGGATCGTCAGCTGGTGCAGCAGAAGATCACCGGCCTGATGCCGACCCGAAAGGACATGATCGATTCGGCTCCGGCGATTGCCCGCGGCACCATCCTTGGCTCGATTCTCGGCATCCTGCCGGGCGGCGGCGCAGTCATCGCGTCGTTCGCCGCCTACACGCTGGAGAAGAAGATTTCGCGCGATCCGAAGCGGTTCGGCCGCGGCGCGATCGAAGGTGTTGCGGCGCCGGAGAGTGCCAACAACGCCGCGGCGCAGACCTCCTTCATCCCGCTGCTGACCCTCGGCATTCCGCCGAACGCCGTGATGGCCCTGATGGTCGGCGCCATGACCATCCACGGCATCGTGCCTGGTCCGCAGGTCATGCAGAAGCAGCCGGATCTCGTGTGGGGCATGATCGCCTCGATGTGGATCGGCAATTGAAGTTGTTCATCATCAACCTGCCGCTGGTCGGAATTTGGGTTGGGTTGCTGCGCGTGCCCGTATCGGCTGATGTTTCCTGCCATCGTGGTGTTTTGCTGCATCGGCATCTATTCCGTGAACAACGCGCCGGTCGACGTCATCCTCGCCGGCGTGTTCGGGTTGGTCGGCTATTGGCTGGTCAAGCACGATTTCGAACCGGCGCCGCTGCTGCTCGGCATGGTGCTGGGCCCGCTGATGGAAGAGAACCTGCGCCGGGCGCTGCTGATCTCGCGCGGCGACGCCAGCGTGTTCGTCACGCGGCCGCTGTCGGCGTGCCTGTTGGCGGTTGCCGCGGGGCTGCTGGTGCTGGCCGTGCTGCCGTCGCTGCGCCGCAAGCGCGACGAAGTGTTCGTCGAATCGGAGAGCTGACGGGCGCAAAAGGCGTTGAAGGGAGCCGCGCACCCGGGGTTCCCGCCTTGCCGATTCGCTGCTGCAGGGGCATGTTGCGCTCCAGATGACGCGCGCGCAGCGGCGTCCCTTCAGCAAATCGGCCGACATGATCCAGTACCACGACCTGCTCGAACGCATCCTCAGCGACGGCGCTGAAAAGCACGACCGCACCGGCACCGGCACGCTGTCGGTGTTCGGCCATCAGATGCGTTTCAACCTCTCGGCCGGCTTTCCGATGCTGACGACCAAGCGGCTGCCGCTCAAGGCGATCGTTCACGAATTGCTGTGGTTTCTGCAGGGCGACACCAACATCAAATATCTGCAGGACAACGGCGTCACCATCTGGGACGAGTGGGCCGACGAGAACGGCGATCTCGGCCCGGTGTATGGCGCGCAATGGCGCTCCTGGCCGACGGCGGATGGCGGCTCGATCGACCAGATCAGCAATGTCGTCGAGATGATCAAGCGCAACCCGGACTCACGCCGGCTGATCGTCACCGCGTGGAATCCCGCCGACGTCGAGAAGATGGCGCTGCCGCCGTGTCATTGTTTGTTTCAGTTCTACGTGGCGAACGGCAAACTTTCGTGCCAGCTCTATCAGCGCTCGGCGGACGTGTTTCTCGGCGTGCCATTCAACATCGCGTCCTACGCGTTGCTGACGATGATGATCGCGCAAGTCACAGGGCTAAAGCCAGGCGATTTCGTTCACACGCTCGGTGATGCGCATCTCTACGCCAATCATTTGGAGCAGGCCCGGCTGCAACTCACCCGCGCGCCACGCGCGTTGCCGACGCTGACGCTCAATCCGGATGTGAAAGACATCTTCGGCTTCCGCTACGAAGATTTCACACTCCACGGCTACGACCCGCATCCGCACATCAAGGCCGAGGTGGCGGTGTGAGTAGCACCGCCGCGGAGGTTCGGATCGAGATCGTTCTCGTCGTCGCCGTCGCGGAGAACGGCGTCATCGGGCACCTTGGTGCGATGCCGTGGCGGCTGAAATCGGATCTGCAGCGTTTCAAACAGCTGACGCTGAACAAGCCAGTGATCATGGGCCGCAAGACCTGGCAGTCGATCGGCCGGCCGCTGCCCGGGCGCACCAATATCGTGGTAACGCGCGACGCCAGATTCACAGCGAAAGGCGCTGTGGTGGCCAACTCGTTCGAGGCTGCCGAGCAGGTTGCGCGCGGCGATGCGTTGCGGCGGTCTATATCCGAAATTGCGGTGATCGGCGGCAGCGACGTCTTTGCGCATTGGCTGCCTCGTGCGGACCGCCTGGAGCTGACACAGGTTCATGCGAGCCCGCAGGGTGATACCTGTTTTCCGCCGCTCGGCCAGCACGACTGGCGGGAAGACGCCCGCGAACGCCACGCCGCCGGGCCTCAGGATACGGCCGATTTCACGTATGTGACCTATCGACGCTGCGCTGCGGCCTGACGCCGCCGCGGCGGCGTTTGCGATTGAAAAACCCTGTTCAGGCCTTAGCTGGCAGCCAGTCGTCACGCGGAACGACGCGCGTTGTGCCTGCTGTGTCTGTCCCCTATAAAGCCGGGCAGCCGTGCGGCCGCGAATGTGAGCGGAACCGCCTTTGGAGATCATTGATGCCGTGGAAGAATCAGGGCGGTGGCCCTTGGGGTTCTGGCCCGAAGGGTCCGTGGGGAACGGGACCGCAATCGTCCGGGCCGCGGCCGCCTGATCTGGAAGACCTGTTGCGGCGCGGCCAGGATCGCCTTCAGCAGATGCTTCCCGGCGGTCATCTCGGCGGCATCGGCATTGCCGTCATCGTGCTCGGCGCGCTGGTGATCTGGGGCCTGTCCGGTTTCTTCCGCGTGCAGTCCGAAGAGCTGGGCGTGGTGATGCGTTTCGGCAAGCACGTGCGCACCGTGCAGCCCGGCCTCAATTATCATCTGCCGTATCCGATCGAGACCGTGCTGTTGCCGAAGGCGCTGCGCGTCAACACCACCAGCATCGGCATGACGCTGATCAACGATCCGGCCCGGCGCGGCGCGACCATGCGCGACGTGCCGGAAGAAAGCTTGATGTTGACCGGCGACGAGAACATCGTCGACGTCGACTTCACCGTGCTGTGGCGTATCAAGCCCGATGGCGTCGGTGACTTCCTATTCAACATCCAGAATCCGCCGGGCACCGTGAAGGCGGTGGCCGAAAGCGCGATGCGCGAAGTCATCGGCCGCTCCGAAATCCAGCCGATCCTCACTGGCGCGCGTACGACCATCGAGAACGCCGTTCAGGATCTGATGCAGAAGACGCTGAACAGCTACGGCGCCGGCGTGCTCGTGCAGCAGGTGCAGATGCAGAAGGTCGATCCGCCGTCACAGGTGATCGATGCCTTCCGCGACGTGCAGGCCGCGCGTGCCGACCTCGAGCGACTGCAGAACGAAGCCCAGACCTATGCCAACCGTGTGATTCCGGATGCCAAGGGCCGCGCCGCGCAGATCCTGCAGAACGCCGAAGGCTACAAGGGACAGGCGATCGCGGAAGCCAAGGGTCAGAGCGCGCGCTTCCTCGACGTCTACGAGGAATATCGCAAGGCTCCCGAGGTCACGCGTGAACGCATCTATCTCGAGACCATGGAACGTATCCTCGGCTCCGCCGACAAGCTGATCTACGACCCGGGCACTGGCGCCAACTCGGGCGTGGTGCCGTATCTGCCGCTGAACGAGTTGTCGGCGCGGCGAACGCCACCCACGCCGCAAACGCAGGGCCAGCAGCAGAGCGGGGGCAACCGATGAAAACCGGTATTGCAGGTATCGTCGCGCTGATCCTGGCGCTGGTGGTGATCATTGTCGGCTGGTCTTCGGTGTTCACCGTGGATCAGACCGAGCAGGCGCTGGTCGTCCGATTGGGCGAGCCGGTGCGCGTCGTCACCGACCCGGGTCTGCACTTCAAAGCGCCGTTCGTCGATACGGTGATCTCGATCGACAAGCGCATCCTCGATCTGGAAAACCCGTCGCAGGAAGTGATCGCGTCGGACCAGAAGCGGCTCGTGGTCGACGCCTTCGCGCGCTACCGCATCAAGAACGCGCTGCGCTTCTATCAGAGCATCGGCACCATTCCGGCCGCCAACATCCAGCTCACCACGCTGCTGAACGCCGCGCTGCGCCGCGTGCTCGGCGAGGTGACGTTCATCCAGGTGGTCCGCGACGAGCGCGAAGCCCTGATGGGGCGGATCCGCACCCAGCTCGACCGCGAAGCCGACGGCTACGGCATCTCGGTGGTCGACGTGCGCATCCGCCGCGCCGATCTGCCGGAGCAGAACAGCCAGGCCGTGTATCAAAGGATGCAGACCGAGCGGCAGCGTGAAGCCGCCGAGTTCCGGGCTCAGGGCGGCCAGAAGGCGCAGGAAATCCGCTCCAAGGCCGATCGCGAGGCGACGGTGATCGTGGCCGAAGCGAATTCGCAGGCCGAACAAATCAGGGGCTCCGGCGACGCCGAGCGTAACCGGCTGTTCGCTTCCGCTTATTCGAAGGACCCGGACTTCTTCGCGTTCTACCGCTCGATGACGGCGTACGACCAGGCGCTCAAGAGTAACGACACGCGCTTCCTGCTGCGGCCCGACTCGGAGTTCTTCCGCTACTTCGGCTCTGCCGGCGGCAAAGCCGGAAAGCCCGTCTCGGGGTCGCAGGCCGCGGCCGACGCGCCGGTGGCTCCGGCTCCCGCACAACCGGCTCCGGCGCCGCGCTGATATGGAGCTCCGCCGGTCTGCGGGCCGGCGGAGCTTTTCACCGACGCTAACGGGCGCTATCGCGGCTTTTGCCTTCCCGTGAAGGCTCGATTACAACATCGGGCGGTTGCGCCGTCGCCTCGTACGGCGGTGCCCACCAATGTGTGCCCGTTGACGAAGTCTGCACAGGCGGGCAGGGCGCCCGACCGGGAGGAACGACCAGCATGAGGTCTTTCGCGTTTGCCGACCTGCTCATCGGCGTGGGCGTGTTGTTGGTATTGGAAGGCCTGATGTTCGCGGCGAGCCCGACCTGGATGCGTCAGGCGATGAAGTCCGCGATGCAGACCCCCGACAACATTCTGCGCGGCGTCGGGCTCGTCTCGGCAGTCGGTGGGCTGTTGCTGATCTGGGCCATCCGGCACTAGTTTTTCGGGTCCGCTTCAGACTCCGATGTTCCGCCGAGAATTGGTCCGGTTTTTTGCCGCAATCCGGCCGACCCTTGAGGCAAGTTCAATCGATTCCGAGGCTTGCGCCGACCGCCGGATCGGGCGCAGTGTCCCCGCAAGGCAGATTTCAGGGCGTATCTCGCCCATTTCAGGAGAGCTTCCGCCCATGTCCGCAGCGCTTGCCGCCTTCAGCTCGGTGATCAGGCCGTCACGTGTCAGGCCGTTGCTGATGGCGCTCTGCCTCGGCGCCAGCGCCGCCTTCGTCTCTGCGCCGGCTTCAGCGCGCGGGCCGGAGGGCATCGCCGATGTCGCCGAGAAGGTCATCGACGCCGTCGTCAACATCTCGACGACGCAGACCGTCGAAGCCAAGACCTCGGACGATAGCAAGGGGGGTGGTGCGGCGCCGAAGCTGCCGCCGGGCTCGCCGTTCGAGGAATTCTTCGACGACTTCTTCAAGAACCGTCGCGGCGAGAAGGGCGGTGGTCCGCGCAAGACCAATTCGCTCGGCTCCGGCTTCATCATCGACGCGTCCGGCATCGTCGTCACCAACAATCACGTCATCGCCGATTCCGACGAGATCAACGTGATCTTGAACGATGGCACCAAGTTCAAGGCCACGCTGGTCGGCGTCGACAAGAAGACCGACCTGGCTGTCCTGAAGTTCACGCCGCCCGCCGGCAAGCCACTCACGACGGTGAAGTTTGGCGACAGCGACAAGCTGCGGCTCGGCGAGTGGGTGATCGCGATCGGCAATCCATTCTCGCTCGGCGGCACGGTGACGGCCGGCATCGTCTCGGCGCGCAATCGCGATATCAATTCGGGGCCGTACGACAGCTACATCCAGACCGATGCCGCGATCAATCGCGGCAATTCCGGCGGGCCGCTGTTCAACCTCAACGGCGAAGTCATCGGCGTCAACACGCTGATCATCTCGCCGTCGGGCGGCTCGATCGGCATCGGCTTCGCGGTGCCGTCGAAGACCGTGGCGCCGGTGGTCGATCAGCTCCGCCAGTTCGGCGAACTGCGCCGCGGCTGGCTCGGTGTACGCATTCAGCAGGTCACCGACGAGATCGCCGACAGCCTCGGTATCAAGCCGGCCCGCGGCGCGCTTGTCGCCGGCGTCGACGACAAGGGCCCGGCCAAGCCGGCTGGGATCGAGGCCGGTGACGTCGTCGTCAAGTTCGACGGCCGCGACATCAAGGAGCCGAAGGATCTGTCGCGCATCGTCGCCGACACCGCGGTCGGCAAGACCGTCGATGTCGTCGTGATCCGCAAGGGCAAGGAAGAGACCAAGCAGGTCACGCTCGGCCGGCTGGCCGACGATGCCAAGGCCGAGCCGGCTTCCGCCAAGTCGCAGCCGGAGCCCGACAAGCCGGTGACCCAGAAGGCGCTCGGCCTCGATCTGGCGGCGCTGTCGAAGGATCTGCGCAGCCGCTACAAGATCAAGGACAGCGTCAAGGGCGTGCTGATCGTCGGTGTCGATGACGGCTCCGACGCTGCCGACAAGAGGCTGTCGGCCGGCGACGTGATCGTCGAGGTCCAGCAGGAGCCGGTGTCGAGCGGCGCCGATTTCAAGAAGCGGATCGATCAGCTCAGGAAGGACGGCAAGAAAGCGGCCCTGCTGCAGGTAGCCAACGGCAACGGCGAATTGCGCTTCGTAGCGCTGAGCCTGCAATAGGCGACATGTCGGTGCGCGAACCGCCTGCGCTCGCCGCCGACTTTGTCGGCGGCGCGGTGGGCTGGCGGTTTCGCTCCAATGCCGGCCGCAGCCACGCGCTGCTCAAGGCAACCGGCGTCTCGCCGTCGCGTCCGCTACGGGTGATCGATGCCACCGCGGGCCTCGGCCGCGATGGCTTCCTACTCGCCTCGATGGGCGCAACAGTGACGCTGATCGAACGCTCGCCCGATGTCCATGCGCTGCTTGCCGAAGCGCTCGCTGTGGGAAAAGCGGAGAGTCCCGAACTCGCCGCCATGCAGGGGCGGATGACGCTGATCCGCGCGGATGCGCGCGAGCTGTTGCCGAAATTGTCGGCCGATGTCGTCACCGTCGATCCCATGCATCCGGAACGCAACAAGACCGCGCTGGTGAAGCAGGAGATGCGCCTGCTCCGCGGCCTCGTTGGCGCCGATCCCGACGTCGCCGAACTGATGCAGGCGGCTCTCGCTGCGGAATGCAAACGCGTGGTGTTGAAATGGCCGCTGCGGGCCGCGCCGCCGCCGGACCTGCGAAAGCCGTCGCATCAGATCATCGGCAAGACGGTTCGTTACGATGTGTTCGTTCGCCCAAAAGCCGCTGCGACGAACTGATCGAAATCCGTCATCGTTCGTCAATATCGACACCCTATCCATTCGCCCGATGTCGCGGCGTGGCGCCGTGCGCTATCCAGGCCCGGCGCGCCAAAATGGGCGGTACTGATCGACTGACGAGGGAGTCATGTTCCGACGGAGAGCCGCAACCTTGATGATCGCTGCAGCGATCATGGTTACTACATCGTTAGCATCGTCGGCCGACGAACTCGTCACCTGCCCGGAGCGGATCGAGACGACGGATGCGAAATTGGCGAAGCCTGCGCAGATTGTCGGCTTCGTTCCGGTGATCGGTGGGAGTACGTCGCAGGCTTGGCTGCAGGACGTCGCTTTGTTCGGCCGGATCGGCGGCAAGCTGACGCCGATGCCCGGCGTCGTCAAAGGTCAGCGGCGGATCGAATGGCGGCCGGATGGGCAAACCGATATCTGGGTCAGCTGCGTCTACGAAGCCGGCATCACACTGCACCGCTCGGTTGGTCAGCCGAATCTCTGTACGGCAGCGTTCCTGCGTAGCACCGATCAGGGCGGCACCAGTTGGGGCATGGATCGAGCGGGGTTCAAATGCGAACGCGTAGGATCGCAATGACGATCATCGAACACACGTCCCGACGCGATGGCCGACCGGCCGGGCCGACGATACTGGTTTTGAGCGCCTTCGTCGTCTCAGCCCCGCTCGCACACGCGCAGAGCGGCGCGGCGACCATCGCTTGCCCGCCGACGGTCGACCTCAGCTATAGCGGCGTCGCACGCCTGCCTTACGCGGGCAGGGACTACGACATCGCCGGGTTTCAGCCGAACTTCACGCCGGTCGGCGCCCGCCTGATCGCGGCCGAGGTGGCGCCGCTGGCCGACGCCAGCAACGAGTTGCAAAGCGCCAAGCCTGCCAGCGCCAATGCGGCGGACTCCGGAGAAGTCGCCTTCAAGCTCTCGGACGAGGGCCTGCCGGCGCCCAAGTCGCCGCTCGCGATCACCTGTCGCTACGAGGGCGGCTATGCGCTGCAGCGGGCGTTGTCGACCACCACGCAGCGCTGCACGTTGAGCTACCAGAAGTCGCGGCCGCCAACCGCGGAAACGACGACACGCTATCTCTACACCAGCGCCGTGTTCACCTGTCGCTGAACACGTCAAATCACTCTGGACGCCGCCGCCGCCATCTGGAACCTTTGTCCGATTGACGTTTTTGCAGAGCGCGTCTGGCGAAGGATGATCGATGCGACGAATAAGCGGGATGCTGGTGGCCGGGGGGATCCTGCTGATCGCCGCCGCCGGTTCCGCAGGGGTATGGTTACTGACGAGGCCGCATCCGATCTCGGAGCGCGAACGTGCATTGGCGTTCGATCGCGCAGCCGATCCCGATAACGGCAGGCTGCTGTTTGCGGCCGGGGATTGTTCATCATGCCATGCCTCGCCCGGTCAGAGCGACCGCCTGAATCTTGGCGGCGGTCTGGCATTGGCGTCGCCCTACGGCACCTTCCACGCTCCGAACATTTCGCCCGATCCGGACTACGGCATCGGCAAATGGACTCTGAAGGATTTCGCCAATGCGCTGCTGACCGGCGTATCGCCCGACGGCAGTCACTACTATCCGGTGTTTCCGTATCCGAGCTACACGCGGATGACGATCCAGGACGCCGCTGATCTGTTCGCGTATCTCAAGACACTGAAGCCTGTCGCGCAGCGCCCGCCGCCGAACGAATTGACGCCGCCGCTCAACATCCGCCGCTTCGTCGGCTTCTGGAAGCTGTTGTACTTCCGCCCCGGCATGTTGATGCCAGATCCGCGCCGCGATGAGAAATGGAACAGGGGGCGCTTTCTGGTCGAAGGCCCCGGGCATTGCGCAGAGTGCCACTCGTCCCGGGATGTATTCGGCGGCATCAAGGACGGCACGCGATTAGCCGGCGGCAAGAATCCGATCGGCACCGGCTTCTGCCCGAACCTGACGCCGACGGGGCTGGGAAGCTGGTCGAAGAAAGACATCGTCGAAGTGCTGACCACTGGCCGTACGCCGAACCACGGCCGCGTCGGCTCGTCGATGGCGGACGTCGTGACCAACACCGCGATGTTGCCCGAGACCGATCGCGACGCCATCGCCGCCTACATCAAATCGTTGCCGCCCAAACCGACGCCGCAGCCCTAACACGGCCTATCAACGTCATTGCGAGCGAAGCGAAGCAATCCAGCGCAGTGTAAGGAGCTGGACTGCTTCGTCGCGGCGCTCCTCGCGATGGCGAGTTTAGCGTCTGACAATTTCACTCTGCGTTTCGACCTGCGTGCGGCTTGATCGCCGCCTGCTTCGGCGCCACATCAACAGCATTCGGCCCGGTCGCCTGGCAGGGACTCTTCCTGCTCTACGAGCGTCGGGTTTCGCTATGGATGGAGTGCTAACCATGCAGGACGACAAGCCGACGCGGAAACGCGCAGCGCTGAACGATGCCGAGGCCGAAGGATCGTCGCCTGGCAACGGCCGCACCGCGGGCCCGGAGGCAATGGCCGATCCGGAACAGTCGTGGGACGATGTCGCCGAGGCTTCGGATGAATCCTTCCCCGCCAGCGATCCGCCGTCCTGGACTCCAGTGCGGCCGAAGAGGGACTGATCTCTTCATCGCGGTGATGCCGCTCGGCCGGCTACGGCTGAAAGGATTACTCGGCTGGCTGTTCTGGGGCGTAGTGCACGTGTACTTCCTGATCGGCCTGCGGAGCCGGATAGCCGTGGCCGTGAACTGGCTGTGGGAATACGTCACCATCCATCGCGGGGCGCTGATCTCGTGGCAAGCCCGGCGGTGATTGCGGCCGCCAGTCTGGAACATCGGCGTGCCTCGGCGATTGGCCAAGGCGTCGCGCTGGCAGCGCGGCCGGCAGGAGGCGACCCATGAACGATGCGCCGCGAGATCCGAAAGGCTCAGCCGACGACAAGGCCCCTCGCACCCCCGCGAAAGCCGAACAGCCGTCGGCCGGGCCCCATGCAAAGCCCGAACTGACCGACCAGGCGAAGACACCGGGCACCGGCATGCTGCCGGAGCCGGGCGATCCCAACGAGTCGCCGACGGGGTAGGTCAGGCTGGATCGGCCGTCGTCCGAGCACGCCATGCGCTGGCCGTGGAACGCGAACGAAATCCCGGCGGCCAGTTCAAGGAAGCACTTGCGGGGACAGGCACGGGCCGTTAGAAGTCGCCCACACCCGACGCGCCGCCGCCTCTGCTGCCGCGTCCGGCGCCTATTGTTGCTGACGGTCGCCTCAAGGCTTTGATCTTCAACGGCAATTCCGGTGGGGAATGGTGTAACGGTAGCACAACAGACTCTGACTCTGTTTGTCTTGGTTCGAATCCAGGTTCCCCAGCCAGTCTCGGTAGGTCAGCCGAGCTTCTTCCAAAGCCAGCTTCGCATTCCGACTCGGTCGACGCGCGCGCGGCGACGCTATTCCGCCGCCTGTTTGACCGCGTCGTCGGTGCCGTGGCCGGCGCCGCCGCGGTGGCTCCAGCGGTTGAGGGCGTTGGAGAGGCGGTCGAGATAAAGATAGACGACCGGCGTGGTGAACAGCGTCAGCACCTGGCTCACTGCGAGGCCGCCGACCATGGCGTAGCCGAGCGGCTGGCGGATTTCCGACCCGGTGCCAGTGCCGAGCATCAAGGGCACGCCGCCGAGCAGCGCCGCCATCGTGGTCATCATGATGGGGCGGAAGCGTAGAAGCGCCGCCTTGCGGATAGCCTCTTCGGACGACAGGTCCTCGTCGCGCTCCGCGGCGATCGCGAAGTCGACCAGCATGATGCCGTTCTTCTTCACGATGCCGATGAGCAGGATGACGCCGATCAGCGCGATCAGGCTGAAGTCGAAGCCGAACGCCATCAGGATCGCCAGCGCGCCGACGCCGGCGGAGGGCAGGGTGGAGAGAATCGTCAGCGGGTGGATGTAGCTCTCATAGAGAATGCCGAGGATCAGATAGACCACGACCAGTGCCGCGAGGATCAATAGCGGCACCGTCGACAGCGATTGCTGGAACGCCTGCGCGGTGCCCTGGAAGCTGCCGTTGAGGGTCGGCGGCGCGCCCATCTCGGCCATCGCCTGCTGCACCGCTTGGGTCGCGTCGCCAAGCGCCGCGCCCTGGGCGAGGTTGAAGCTGATCGTGGTTGCCGGGAATTGGCCCTGATGGCTGATCGACAGCGGCCGCACCGGCACCGTGGTCCATTTCGCGAAAGCTGAGAGCGGCACCTGGTCGCCGGTGGTCGGCGATTTGATGTAGATGTTGTTCGCGAGCACGCAGGAAACTCTGGCTGCTGGCCGCGACGTGAAAGACGGAATCGCAAGGTTCAAAGTCAACGGCGAACCGAAGGCCGAACTTCTCAGCTACAGTCTCGAAGGAACGTTGAATCACCTTAAGGAAAAACCGACCGCGCTGGCACCAGCTGGCTGGGCTACCAATCAAAGGAACCCCGCTCAAATCGCCCTACTCCGGATCAACGGGCGCACCATCTACAAGCCAACTTCCCTGCCCTCATTCAGCGCCGTTTTATGTCTGAACGATATCGACTACTACAAAGATTATGATGCGATTGTTCCGGTCGTATTCACGTCGAACGATATCACCAACCTTAATCCGCGTGCCGCGAAGTGCAAAGATGCGGTCCAATTAGGACCACGGATCGTCGAAGAAGGCGGCAAGCGCGGAATTACTGAGAGTGAACTCCGCACGGAGAAGTATCAACGCGTCATCTTCTTTGTTGACGACCCTCTGCGGGATGACAAGCTTCCGGCGCGATCGCGTGAGGCCGGCCGCAACGGATACATCCTGCTTACTCANCACAAAGTCCATCTTTTCGACCTACAGACGATGCTGCTAGACAAGCCGATCTATGCCGGCGGCAGAGCGCATTGGGCGGTA
>NZ_BADD01000148.1 GCF_000333455.1 Rhodopseudomonas sp. B29 | reverse complement strand
TCAGCCGGGAGTCACCCGCAAGGCGCTCAACGAACATCTGCGCGACCAGGGCTTGTTCTTCCCGATCGATCCGGGCGCCGACGCGTCGCTCGGCGGCATGGCGGCGACGCGCGCGTCCGGCACCAACGCGGTCCGCTACGGCACGATGCGCGACAACGTGCTGGCGCTGAAGGTCGTGCGCGGCGACGGCGAAATCATCACCACCGGCACCCGCGCCAAGAAGTCTTCGGCCGGCTACGACCTGACGCATCTGTTCGTCGGCTCCGAGGGCACGCTCGGCATCATCACCGAACTGACCATCAAGCTGCGCGGCATTCCGGAAGTGATCGCTGCGGCGTCGTGTTCGTTCCCGACCGTCACCGACGCCTGTCAGGCGGTCATTCTGGCGATCCAGACCGGTATTCCGCTGGCTCGCATCGAGTTGCTCAGTGAAGCTCAGGTCAAAGCCTGCAATGCCTATTCGAAGCTGACGCTGCCGGAGACGCCGCTGCTGCTGCTGGAATTCCACGGCAGCGAAGTCGAGGTCGCCGAGCAGTCCAAGAACTTCGGCGCCATCGCCAAGGATTGCGGCGGCGGCGAGTTCACCTGGACGACGCGGCCCGAAGATCGCAACAAGCTGTGGCAGGCGCGGCACGACGCCTATTGGTCGGTGCGGGCACTGCGCCAGGGCGATGGCGTCGGCGTCGTCGCCACAGACGTCTGCGTGCCGATTTCGCGGCTGGCGGACTGCGTCGCCGAAACCGAGCAGGACATGCTGCGTCTCGGTCTGATGGCGCCGATCGTCGGTCATGTCGGCGACGGCAACTTCCATTGTTCCCTCTTGTGCGACGTCAACGATGCCGACGAGATGGCGCGGGCTGACGAGTTCATGCACCGGCTGGTCGAGCGGGCGCAATCGATGGACGGCACCTGCACGGGCGAACACGGCGTGGGCCAGGGCAAGCAGAAGTATTTGCAAGGCGAGCTTGGCCTCGAGGCCTTGCAGGCGATGCGCGCAGTCAAGCAGGCGCTGGACCCGCAGAACATCTTCAATCCCGGCAAGATCCTGCCGCAACAACTCGCTTAAGCTCATCCAAGCTCAGGTGATGCGCGAGATCGCGCGTCAATTGCTGTGAGTTCGCCACAGTTTCTGATTATTCCTTGAAAACAAGGAGCTATTCTCTCCATCATCATCCGTCGCGGGAAGGGCGGTAGGCACCGCCGAAGGGAAGACGCGTGCAGACGACGCTGCTCGGCCTGGCTATCGCGCTGATCCTGGCGCTGCTCGCCGCCCTGGTCGGGCCATTCCTGATCGATTGGAATCAGTTCCGCACGCCTTTTGAGACAGAGGCTTCGCGGCTGCTCGGCGCCCCGGTGCGCGTCGCGGGCGCGCTCGACGCGCGGCTGTTGCCGACGCCATCGCTTCGGCTGCGGGATGTCACGGTCGGCGGAGCCAATGATCCGGGGCGGGTTCAGGCGCAGCGGCTCGATGTCGAATTCAGCCTCGGCTCGCTGATGCGCGGCGAATGGCGCGCCGACGAGCTGACGATCAACGGCGTCTCGCTGGATCTCGGCCTCGACAGCAAGGGTCAGCTCGACTGGCCGGCGTCCGGGCTTTCCAGCCTTGCAGCCCTGACCGTGGACCGCCTCAACCTGACCGGCCGCATCGCGCTCCATGACGCCGCCAGCCGCTCGACGCTGGAGCTGAGCGACATCGCCTTCGCTGGCGAACTGAAGGCGCAGCCTTTGGCGCTACGCGGCGACGGCAATTTCCGGCTGGACGGCAGCCGCTATCCGTTCCGGCTCTCGACCAGCCGCAGCGCCGATGGCAACGCCCGGCTGCGGCTGAGCTTCGATTCCGCGGAGCGAGGCATTTCTGCCGATATTGACGGGTTGGTCACGCTGGACCGCCGTTCGCCGCGGTTCGACGGCGCTGTAACGCTC
>NZ_BADD01000149.1 GCF_000333455.1 Rhodopseudomonas sp. B29 | reverse complement strand
TGCGCACGTTCGTGTCCTGATACTCGTCGACCAGGATGAACTTGAAGCGGTTCTGATACTGCCGTAGCACGTCGGGGTGCTCGCGGAACAGCCGGATGTTTTCGAGTAGCAAGTCGCCGAAGTCGGCGGCGTTCAATATCTTCAGGCGTTCCTGATACTGCGCGTAAAGCTTGCCGCCGCGGCCGTTGCCGAACATCGCGGCTTCGCCGGCCGGCACCTGCGACGGCGTCAGGCCGCGGTTCTTCCAGCCGTCGATCAGCCCGGCCAGCATCCGCGCCGGCCAGCGCTTGTCGTCGATATTGTCGGCGGCGAGCAGCTGCTTCAGCAGGCGGATCTGATCGTCGGTGTCGAGCACCGTGAAGTTCGAGGTGAGCTGCACCAGTTCGGCGTGATAGCGCAGGATGCGGCCGCCGATCGAATGGAAGGTGCCGAGCCACGGCATGCCCTCGACGGCCTGGCCGAGCATCTGGCCGAGCCGCAGCTTCATCTCGCGCGCGGCCTTGTTGGTGAAAGTCACCGACAGGATTTCGGCCGGCCGGGCGCGACCGGAGGAGAGGATGTGGGCGATGCGCGTGGTCAGCACGCGGGTCTTGCCGGTGCCGGCGCCGGCGAGCACCAGCACGGGGCCGTCCAGGGTTTCGACTGCCTCGCGCTGCTCCGGGTTGAGGCCGGACAGATAGGCAGGGCCGGCAGCCGCGCGCGCACGGGCGGCGATGCCGCCAGCGGCGGGCTGGTAGCTGGGCAGATCGAGCGGGCGCTTGTTCGGTTCAGTCATCACGAATCGTCTTGAGCCCACGATGGCACCGCGGGCGGGCGAAAGGGAGCCTTTTAGCAGGAACGAAGGCTGATATGGGGCCTGAGACGGCCGACCGACAGTCCGGCCGGGGAAAACGCCCGGAGATGGCGACCCAGGTGAGGCTTTTTCACCCTCGGAAGCGGTCGGAACCTTTGTTCCGACCGCGGATTGTTTCCACAGCCGGCGCGCTGCGCCGCTTCAGACGAACGCAAAACCGGAGGTCAGGTCATGTTGGGTTGGGTTGTTACGTTTCTGATCGTCGCACTGGTCGCGGGCATTCTCGGCTTCGGCGGCATCGCCGGCGCCTCGATCGAAATCGCCAAGATCATCTTCTTCGTCGCGCTGGTGCTGTTCCTGGTGTCGGCTGTCGTCGGACTGGCGCGCGGTCGCACGCGGGTCTAGCTGCGCACGGAGGCGCGTCCGGTGGGCATCGCGACACTGCGTCCAATGCCCTCCGGGCGCGGCACCGCGGCATGCGCGGTGACCACGCGATCGATGCCGGCGCGAATATCCGCCGGGAAAGGCGCGGCCTTGCGCAAGCTCATGTCGACATGCACCGACATGTTCTCCGATGTCGCCGACAGCCAGCCGCCTTCGGCATGGCGCAACTCCTCGAAAGTATGCAGCCGCTTGTCGTCGGCCTGGATCAGATACACGTCGACGCGCACCGGATCGCCGAGCTGAACTTCACGCAAGTAGCGGACGTGGCATTCGGCCGTGAAGGTCGAGCAGCCGCGTGACTTGAGATAGTCGGGACCGATACCGAGTTCGGCCCACATCTCGTCAATGGCCCGATCGAACAGCACGTTGTAGTAGGCCATGTTGAGATGGCCATTGTAGTCGATCCAGCCCGGCTCGATCTGCATCACGCCCGACTGGAACGGCGAAGCGATGGTTTCGCGTTGCGCCGCAGCGCGATCTTCCTCCAAAGTCAATTCTCTCTCCCTTGACCCCTCCGGCGTCCTTTGCCACGGTCGATCCGATCCGGAGGATTTTTCATCGTGGGCCTGACCATCACCAACGTTCCGAAGCACGCCGAGCCGCAAGCCGTGGCCAGCGCCATTGAAGCGCTGACGGCGCGGTTCGGCAACCGCCTCATCACCTCGCAGGCGGTGCGGG
>NZ_BADD01000150.1 GCF_000333455.1 Rhodopseudomonas sp. B29 | reverse complement strand
ACAGGCATCAGCTAATCAATATAGCTGAGCCTACACCCGCTCCACGAAACTATCGACCACCTTCTTCTCCCCCGCCTTGTCGAAGGCGATGGTGAGTTTGTTGCCGTCGATCTTGGTGACGTGGCCGTAGCCGAATTTTTGGTGGAAGACGCGGTCGTTCAAGGTGAAGTCGGATTCGGTGCCGGTGGATTTGGCGACCAGTTCGCCTTCGATGGTGAAGGGGGCGCGGCGGGTGGTGCCGGATGAGTAGGACGCTCCGCTTTCCCCGAAGCCGCCGCTGCGGCCGCCGTTACTTCCGCCGGAGCCGCCGCTGCGTCGCGCCTGGGCGCGCTGCCAGCCCGGCGTGGAGTAGCTCGAGCCGAACGACTCGACATTGTCGAACCGCGACGGTCCGTAGCCGCTCATGCCGCCCCAGCCGGAACCGCCTTTGGACTCGGTGATCTCGACATTGGCCGCCGGCAGTTCGTCGAGGAAGCGCGACGGGATGGTCGTGTTCCAGGTGCCGTGGATGCGGCGGTTGGTGGCGAAGTACAACTTCGCGCGCTTGCGGGCGCGGGTGATGCCGACATGGGCGAGGCGGCGTTCTTCCTCGAGCCCGGCGCGGCCCTGTTCGTCGAGCGCGCGCTGATGCGGAAACAGGCCTTCCTCCCAGCCGGGCAGGAACACCGTTTCGAATTCAAGACCCTTGGCGGAGTGCAGTGTCATCACGCTGACGGCATCCTCGTCGGCGCCGCCGTCGCGGTCCATCACCAATGAGATGTGTTCGAGGAAACCCTGCAGGTTCTCGAACTCTTCCATCGAGCGCACGAGTTCTTTCAGGTTCTCGAGCCGGCCCGCGGCGTCGGCGGAGCGGTCCTTCTGCCACATCTCGGTGTAGCCGCTCTCGTCGAGCACGATTTCGGCCAGCTCGGTGTGGGACAGCGCGTCGCGCTGCACCTGCCAGCGCTCGAAATTTTCGATCACGCCGCGCAACGAACTCCGCGCCTTCGGCTTGAGCTCGTCGGTCTCGATCACCATCCGCGCCGCTTCGAACAGCGGGATGCGCCGCTTGCGGGCGTGATCGTGCAGCATCTGCACGGTGGCGTCGCCGAGGCCGCGCTTGGGTACGTTGACGATGCGTTCGAAGGCGAGGTCGTCGGCCGGCGAGTTGATGACGCGCAGATAAGCCAGCGCGTCGCGGATTTCAGCGCGCTCGTAGAACCGCGGGCCGCCGATGACGCGGTAGGGCAGGCCGAGGGTGACGAAGCGGTCTTCGAACTCGCGCATCTGGAACGACGCGCGCACCAGGATGGCGATCTCGTTGAGCTTGTGTCCCTGGCGCTGCAGCTGTTCGATTTCCTCGCCGATGGCGCGGGCTTCTTCTTCGCTGTCCCACGCGCCGGTGACGGTGACCATCTCGCCGTCGACGTCCTCGGTGCGCAGCGTTTTGCCAAGCCGGCCCTCATTGTGCGCGATCAGGTGCGAGGCGGCGGCGAGGATGTGGCCGGTCGAGCGATAATTGCGCTCCAGGCGAATGACCTTGGCGCCGGGGAAATCGTGGTCGAAGCGCAGGATGTTGTCGACCTCGGCGCCACGCCAGCCATAGATCGACTGGTCGTCGTCGCCGACGCAGCAGATGTTTTTTGGGGGAGCTTCCTGCGTTGCGACAACGGCAGCCTGCTCCCTCTCCCCACCGGGGAGAGGGGTGGGGTGAGGGGGCACCGCGCTAGCTAATGACCGTTCCCCCTCACCCGGCGAGCTGCGCTCGCCGACCTCTCCCCGATGGGGAGAGGTGAGAAGGGTCTCGACTTCGCGTGTGGGTCTGGGCGAGTCCGGTGTCTGTGACAGCAGCCGCAGCCACAGATACTGCGCAACGTTC
>NZ_BADD01000151.1 GCF_000333455.1 Rhodopseudomonas sp. B29 | reverse complement strand
TGAATTTCGGGAAATAGATGCCGAAGGAGGCGTTGGACACGCTTTGCGTCAGCACGCTGAGCATGATCAGGCCCGGCACGATGAAGGTGCCGTAGCTGACGCCCTCGACCTGATCGATGCGCGAGCCGATCGCGGCGCCGAACACGATGAAATACAGCGACGTCGACAGCACCGGCGACACAATGCTCTGCATCAGCGTCCGCCAGGTCCGCGCCATTTCGAACAGATAGATCGCGCGGATCGCCCGCAAATTCATCTCAGGCCCTCAGCAGACTGACGAAGATCTCTTCCAGCGAGCTCTGGCTGGTGTCGAGATCGTTGAAGCGGATGCCGGCGGCACGCACATCGCCGAGCAGCGAGGTGATGCCGGTGTGCTCGGCGCGGGTGTCGTAGGTGTAGACCAACGACAGGCCGTCAGCGGATAGCGCGAGGTCGTAGTTCGCCAGTTCGGGCGGGACCGCCGGCAGCGGCTCGGCGAGATGCAGCTTCAACTGCTTCTTGCCGAGCTTGCGCATCAGCGCGGCTTTCTCCTCGACCAGCACCAGTTCGCCGTTGTTGATGACGCCGACGCGGTCGGCCATCTCCTCGGCTTCTTCAATGTAGTGCGTGGTCAGGATGATGGTGACGCCGGACTGCTGCAGTTCGCGCACCACTTCCCACATGCCCTTGCGCAGTTCGACATCCACGCCTGCGGTCGGCTCGTCGAGAAACAGCACCTGCGGCTCGTGGCTCAGCGCCTTGGCGATCATCACGCGGCGCTTCATGCCGCCCGACAGCGTCATGATCTTGCTGTCCTTGCGCTCCCACAGCGACAACGACCGCAGCACCTTCTCGATATGCGCCGGGTTCTTCGGCTTACCGAACAGGCCGCGCGAAAAAGTGACAGTGTCCCACACCGACTCGAACGCGTCGGTGTGCAGCTCCTGCGGCACCAGTCCGATCAGCGACCGCGCCGCGCGATAATCACGCACGATGTCGTGGCCGCCGACCGTGATGCTGCCCGAGGTCGGATTGACCAGCCCGCAGATCGTCCCGATCAGCGTCGTCTTGCCGGCACCGTTCGGCCCCAGCAGCGCGAAGATCTCGCCCGCCATGATGTCGAGGTTGACGGAATTCAGCGCCTTGCGGCCGGTGCCGTAGACCTTGTCGAGATTGTTGACGGAAATGATCGGGGCCATGCGGGCTCGAAGGCGTGGGACAGGAAAGGGCAGCAGAACGCGGCCGCCGGGCGGGCGGGTTACATAAGGACGGACAAGGGCGGGCGCAACCGACAGGGGAGATGAAGGGGGCGGGAATCTTTCAAGCGAATGAGGCCGGGTCATCAAGCCGAGGCTCGTTCAATCTCCCTGTCTTCTCCTCCGTCATTGCGAGGAGCGCTGCGACCAAGCAATCGAGCACCGAGCTCCTGGATTGCTTCGCCTTCGGCTCGCAATGACGTTGGAATTCCGTGCGCTATTCTGCGGCGTCGGCGCGGGTAGGAGCTTCGATCAGTGCGACGATGTAGTCTCGAACGTCATCAGCGACTTCGGGATCGGCCTTCAGCTCCGTCAGCGTGCGGGGCTTCGGCAGTGGTCTGCCGTCATGCTCCATCGCATCGAGGTACAAAGCCAGAGCCTCTGGTGCATTGCGAAGCGCTTCGTCGATACTGTCTCCCGCGGAGATACAACCCGGTAGATCGGGGAACCAGACCCCAACCGCGGTGTCCGGCCCGGCATCTTCGATTATGGCGACGTA
>NZ_BADD01000152.1 GCF_000333455.1 Rhodopseudomonas sp. B29 | reverse complement strand
GGGCGAGGTCTCGGGCCAAAGGCCGCAGGGGCCGGCTTCGGCGGTGACACGCGGATAGATCAGGCGGATCGGCGCGAAGGTGCGCGGATCGGCCGGACGATATTGCTTGACCATGACGCCGCGCGGCGGAACGCCCTGCGCGGCCAGCACGCCCTGGATCTCGCGCAGAGAGTCCGAAGCCGCGCGGGCATTCGGCGTGTTGGTCGGCACTTCGGCGATGATTGTCCCGGTGCCTTCGCGCATCCAGTCCTGGCCGAAAGCGACGACGTCGTCGCGCTGCGGGCTGGTCAGGCCGCCGCGGCCGTTGCCGACGAACACCACGATGGTGCGGTCGCCTTCGCGGATCGCGATCGGATGGCGCAGCCGATAGTCGGTCGGCGGCACGCTGGCGGTGATGTCGACGGTGTCGGACGTGTGGGTGCAAGCGCCGAGTGAGGCGCCCAAGCCGATCAAGGCGGCCCCGATGAGGAGGCCGCGCTTGAGGTGGAAGGTCTTGGCGTGGACCGGTCTGGTAACTGCCATCTTGTCCTCGCCCTAATCGGTGATGAAGCCGACGCGGCCGCGATACGGCTGCGCCGGTTCGGCGCGGCCCGGCGCGCCGTACAACCGGTTGATGTTGCCGAGCAGATCCGACTGCGGATCGGAGGCGTCGGCGAAGCCGTCGTCGGGGCGTGACAGATCCTTCTGAGCCACGGCACGGACGATGTAGGGCGTCACCAGCACCATCAGTTCGGTCTGGCGGTTGATGTAGTCACGGCTGCGGAACAGCGTGCCGAGCACCGGGATCTGGGTCATGCCCGGCAGGCCGTTGATCGCCTGCTTGGTCTGCTCCTGGATCAAGCCGGCCATCGCCAGCGAGCCGCCGGAGGGGATTTCGACCGTGCTCTCGACCCGCCGGCTCTTGATCGACGGCACCGACAGTCCGCTGATCGAGATCGAGTTGTCGCTCGACACTTCCGACACTTCGGTCGCGACTTTGAGGCTGATGCGGCCGGCGCTCATCACCACCGGGGTGAAGTTGAGCAGGATGCCGAACTTCTTGAAGGTCACGCTCGGCGTACACACGGAATTGGTGCAGGTGACGCCGCTCGGCACCGGGAACTCGCCGCCGGCCAGGAAGCTCGCGGGCTCGCCGGAAATCGCCGTCAAATTCGGCTCGGCGAGGGTGCGGACCACGCCGGCGCTCTCCATCGCCTTCAGCGTCGCGGTCACCGACGGCGCCGATCCGAAACTGGTGGTCAGCGCATTGCCGCTGACCAGTGCCTGACCCGATTGGGTGAACGGGTTGGTGTTGGTGAACTTCACCACCGCGGTGCCGTAGTTGAGATTGGCGCTGAGATCCACGCCGAGCTGCTTCACGACGTTGCGCTGGACTTCGGCGACGGTGATCTTCAGCATCACCTGGTCACGGCCGCGGACGACGATATTGTTCGACACCTTCTTCTCGTCGCCGACCAGCCGTGTGGCGAGGTCCGTCGCCTGCTGCGCTTCGATCGAGGTGGCGACGGTGCCGGTCAGCATCACGCCTTCGCCGAGACCTTCGACCTGGATTTCGCCATTGGGGATCGCCTGCTTCAGCGCGGCACGAATGCCGTTGAGGTCGCGCGTCACGGCGATATCGTAGGCCGCGATCTGCTGACCGCTGCCGTCGAAAAACACGATGTTGGTCTGGCCGACGGCGGCGCCGATGATGTAGGCGCGCTGCGCCGAACGGATCACCGCATTGGCGATCTTCGGATCGGCCACCAGCACATCCTTGATGTCGCGCGGCAGGTCGACCACGATCGACTTGCCGATACCGAGCGCCAGAGGACGCGCGTTCAGACCGCTGCCGCTCGTGGGCATCGGCACCGCGCGATAATCGCTGGCCCCGGCGGCGCGAATGCCGGCAGCGCGCCGAGCACCGCGGCCGTGGCAAGCGCCAAGGCCTTGCCACGCATTCCCCGGACGACTGGTTGGTTGGTGCCGCGGTTCATATCCGGCCTCTGATTACTTCTGCGTCGTCGTGGTGGTCGGCACACCGAACCTCACCACGTTGATGCTGTCGCGCTTGCTGGTGCGATCGTCTTCTTTCGGCGCCGCATCTCTGGCGTCGGCGAGGCTGCGCAGCGCGAGCGACAGGCTGCCGCTCTGCCGTGCCCGCGCCAGGAATTCGGCCTGCTCCGGCTTCAGCTCGAGTGTGGCGGTCTTGCCGACCACGACCTTCTGGCCGTTCTTGTCCTCGATGGTCTGGTCGATCGCCAGGACGCGGACGTTGCTGAGAATGATTTCGGAATTGACGACGTCGCCGCCGCCGGCACGGTCGGGGTTCTTCTCGCGCTTGGACAGGATCACGTCGACGCGGTCGTTCGGCAGGATGAAACCGCCGGCACCGGTTTCCGGTGAGATCTCGGTCGAGATCGCCCGCATGCCGCTGGGCAGGATGGCCGCCATGAAGCCCGAGCCCTTGGCCATGACCAGCTTCTGATCGCGGATCGGTTCGCCGGCGATGAAGGGCGAACGGGCAATCGCGCCGGCGAGCTCGGTGGTGGCGTTGGGACGGTCGCGGCGGGTGATGAAGCTCGAGCTGGCGGACTGAGACGGCCACACCTGCCATTGGACGTCGCCCGGTCCGACCGGCTGGCCGAGCGCGATATCGCTCTTGGCGACGAGAACGTCGACGGTTTCGACTTTCGCAGCCGGCTCCTTCGGCGCCGCAGTGGGCTCCGGCGCACTGCCGCTGGCCAGATAGGCGGCGAGGCCGCCGGCGCCGATGGCAATGCTGAGGACGACGATCCGGGCCGTATTCATTACGCTTCACTTTCCGCATGACTTGGCGAGCTGACCCGCCACAGCAACGGGAGTTGACCAGCTAATCGTCAAAGCATGGTTAATGAGGCGTATCTAAATCGCGTTAACGAGCTCTTCCGCCTCGTCAGTTGAAGACGAACCGCGACAGATCCACGGCGCTGATCCACTGGGTCTCCGGGTAGACCATCAGCGCGCCGGTCGCGAGCGCGATGCCGTAGGGAATGCCGGTCTCTTTGTCGTGCAGCTTCAGCAGCCAGCCTTGTGTGGCGAGCCTGTACGGCAGCGGATATTCCCGGAAGCCAAGCAACAGCAGCGTCAGCGCGCCGCCGAAGATCGAGGCGTAGAGCAGATACTCGAGCAGGTGATCGAAGCCGAACCAAAGCGCGGCAGCGGCCACGACCTTGGCGTCGCCGCCGCCGATCCAGCCCAGAGCGAAGCATGTGAACGCGACCGCCAGCACCGTCAGGCCGGCTCCGACATGCATGAAGATTTCGTAAACGCTGAACCCCGTGAGCGGCGCCAGCACGGCGAATCCGGCGACCAGCAGCAGCGATACCCGGTTCGAGATCGTCATCGTGAACAGATCGCTCGACGCAGCGAACGCCATCAAGGCCGGGAATAGTGTGAGTCGCAGGAGATCAGCGATCATCGTCATCCTTCCGGGCGCTTACGTCACGGGCACCGGCATCGATGTGCCGGCTCGGTATCACGCTAGATTAGGCGGCGGAGGTGAAAGATCAGGAAACGCAGGCTTACCAGTTTGCGGCGATCCGAACGGCAATCGTCGCAATCGCCAGGATCAGCGCGAGGCAGATCGTCTGGAGAGTCACGATCTCGCGCGCGGCGGGGCCGTGCAGCGCGGGCGGCGGCGGAGGGCGATCGGACATTGGACGCAACTACACAGGATGGTGTCGGCACGGCCGCGGATAGGAATCAAAAAAGGCCCCGGGGACCGAGGCCTTGATTGATCGTCCGGACAGCTTACTGGAGGCCGGTCTGAACGGACGTGAACTTGGTCACGAGGTTGGTGCCGATGCCCTTGACGACGGTGATGATCACGACGGCGATGCCGGCGGCGATCAGGCCGTATTCGATGGCGGTGGCGCCGGATTCGTCCTTGAGGAAACGCGAAACGAGGGTCTTCATCGGATTAGCTCCATTAGGGTGACTGGCGAAGTCATTGTGGTCGTGTCGGCGTCTCAGCACCGTGACCATGGCCGAACCCTATGATCGGGAAATTGCAGCGCAGTTAATTCGATTGCGTAAATCCGGGCTCATCGCCCACTTCTTGATCACGGTAAAGGCTGGATTAAATTGCAGAAAATTGTCGCGAATTCGCTCTTCGCGAGCAATCAGATACACTTCCGGGTGGGGCGGTTCATCCGGCTGTTCGGGATGGATACAAACTAACCGCAGTTTTACGATGAACATTTGCGGTTCGTTCATCAATTAACGGTACCTTCACGATCGTCGGGCGCCGGCACCGCTGCGTATCGCTT
>NZ_BADD01000153.1 GCF_000333455.1 Rhodopseudomonas sp. B29 | reverse complement strand
CGAGGACCCGCTGCCGCGATGGCCTACGGCGAAGCGCTGCGCAGCATCGGTCACCGCAGCCAGGCCGTGGCAGTGCTCGAGAAGGCGGCGCTCGCCAATCCGGGCAACAAGAAGCTGCTCGGCGCCTATGGCCGCGCGCTCGCCGATGCGGGCAATTTTCAGATGGCGTTGGACACGTTGTCGAATGCCCACTCGCCGGAGAATCCGGATTGGCGCATCCTGTCGGTGCAAGGCACCGTGCTGGATCAGATGGGCCGTCACGACGATGCCCGGCGTTACTACGCGAGCGCGTTGAATCTGGCTCCCGGCGAGCCTTCGGTGCTGTCAAATCTCGGCATGTCCTACGTGCTCACCCGCGAACTGCCGAAGGCCGAACAGTCGTTGCGCCAGGCTTACGCCAGCGGGCGTGCCGACGCGCGAGTCCGGCAAAATCTGGCTCTGGTGATCGGTCTGGAGGGGCGCTTCAACGAGGCGGCGGACATCGCGCGCGCCGATCTGCCGCCCGACGAGGCGGCCGCCAACGTCGCTTATCTCAAGCAGATGCTGAACGAACGCGCGACCGTCCCGGCCGCCCGCCGCGTTCTCGCGTCCGATCGATCCTGATCAGGCACCGAGCGACGGCCGCGGCGCGGTCGTCGCTTCGTCTCCTTACCAGCTGGTGCCGGTGACCTGGATCACCGTCGGGCCGAGGATGACGACGAACAGCACCGGCAGGAAGAACACGATCATCGGCACGGTGAGCTTGGGCGGCAGCGCCGCCGCTTTCTTCTCGGCTTCGTTCATGCGCATGTCGCGATTTTCCTGCGCCAGCACCCGAAGGCTCTGACCAAGCGGTGTGCCGTAGCGTTCCGCCTGTTGAAGCGCCAGACAGACCGATTTCACCCCATCCAAGCCGGTGCGGCTGGCGAGATTTTCGTAGGCCTGCTTGCGGTCCGGCAAATACGATAATTCAGCGGTGGTCAGCGTCAGTTCTTCGGCCAGCGCGATCGATTGCGTTCCGATCTCCAGCGATACGCGGCGAAACGCCATCTCGATCGACATGCCGGATTCGACGCAGATCAGCAGCAGGTCGAGCGCGTCCGGGAACGCCCGCTTGATCGAGAGTTGCCGCTTGCTGATCGCGTTCTTCAGAAACAGCATCGGCGCCTGCATGCCGAGGAAGACCGCGCCGATGCAGATGCCGAGCTTGGTGGTGAAGGGCTGATCCAATTCGATGAGAAAGAACACGTAAAGGGCCGAGGCGATGCCGAACGCGATCGGCACGACCAGCCGGAAGAACAGGAAGGTCACATAGGGCGCCTGGCCGCGATAGCCGGCCATCACGAGCTTGTCGCGTGCGGTCTCCTGCGCCAGCCATTTGTTGAGGTTGAAGTCCTCCACCACCTTGGCGATGAGGTGTTTCGGCGCTTGGCGAAGCGACACTTTTTCCGATTTGATGAGACGGTCCCGTTCGCGCTGGCGCATCCGTTCGCGCTCGCTGCCGACCGCCTTCATGCGTTTGGCCAGCGTCTCGCCGACGAGAAACGGCGATACCAGCGTGTAGGCTGTAGCAGCCGCTGCGATCGCCGCAAGCAGCATCGTCATGAAGCGTATGTCGTGAAGCTTCTGGATCAGAAAATCGACCATCACGCGCTTTCGTTCTTAAAAATCGAAATTGATCATCTTCTTCATGACCAGGATGCCGGCGCTCATCCAGAGCAGGCAGGCGGCCAGCATCAGCCGGCCCGTCGGATGCGTCCACAGCATCGAGATGTAGTCGGGCGTGGTGATGTACACCAGCAGCATCACGATCGGCGGCAGCGCGCCGATGATGGTGGCGGAAGCTTTCGCCTCCATCGACATCGCCTGGATCTTTTCGGCCATCTTCTTGCGGTCGCGCAGAACCTTGGACAGGTTGCTCAGCGCTTCGGAAAGATTGCCGCCGCTTTTTTGCTGGATGGCGATGACGATGCCGAAGAAATTGGCTTCCGGCAGCGGCATGCGCTCGTACAGCCGCTGACAGGCTTCACCGAGCGGCATGCCGATCGTCTGGGTCTCGATGATGGCGTTGAACTCGCTCTTCAGCGGCTCCTGCGCGTCGGCCGCCACCACCTTGATGGATTCGAACAACGGCAAGCCGGCCTTGATGCCGCGCACGATGACGTCGACTGCGTCGGGCAGGGCGGCGAGGAATTTCTTCTCGCGGCGCCTCTTCAGAAAGCCGAGCAACCACCGGGGCAGGCCGAATCCTGCGGCGAAGCCGAGGCCGGCCGCAGCTATCAGATTGCCGCTCAGCAGCGCGACGATCGCGAAGACGAAAACGCCGAAGCCGATCGTGATCGTCATGAATTTCTTCGGCGTCCAGTCGAAGCCGGCCTGGGCAATCCGTATGTTGAGCGCGACCTTCTTTTGCTTCTGGCTCCGGGCTTCGATCTCCTTCAGCGAGCCTTCCACCTGCTCACGACGCGAGCGCTGCGCGCGGTCGCCTTGACGCACCTGCGGAGTAGTCCGGGCAACGGATGAGCGCCGCTTTTCCGCCTGCTGTTCGCCCGACAACATCGGGTAAACGAACACCCAGGCGATGCCGCCGACGGCGATCGCGGCGAAGAAACCCAGCGCGAGCGATTGCGTTTGCATGGTCGCTCCTCTAGCCGTTGCTGGCGACTTCGGCGGCGTCGAGCGCTGCCCCCAGACGCTTCTCCTCGCCGTAGTAGCGCGCGCGTTCCCAGAATTTCGGACGCCCGATGCCGGTCGAACGATGCCGGCCGATGATGTGGCCGTTGGCGTCCTCTCCCAGCAGGTCGTAGACGAAGATGTCCTGCGTGATGATGGTGTCGCCCTCCATCCCCATCACCTCGGTGACGTGGGTGATACGGCGCGAGCCGTCGCGCAGTCGCGCGGCCTGGATGACGACATCGATGGAGGCGCAGATCATCTCGCGGATGGTGCGCGACGGCAGCGAGAAGCCGCCCATGGTGATCATGGATTCGCAGCGCGACAGCGCCTCGCGCGGATTGTTGGCGTGCAGCGTGCCCATCGAGCCGTCGTGGCCGGTGTTCATCGCCTGCAACAGGTCGAACGCTTCGGGTCCGCGGACTTCGCCGACGATGATGCGTTCGGGCCGCATGCGCAGGCAGTTGCGCACCAATTCGCGCATCGTCACCTGGCCTTCACCCTCGATGTTCGGCGGCCGGGTTTCGAGGCGAACGACGTGCGGTTGCTGCAGCTGAAGCTCGGCAGCGTCTTCGCATGTGATGACGCGCTCGTCGTCGTCGATATAGTTGGTCAGGCAGTTGAGCAGCGTGGTCTTGCCCGAGCCGGTACCTCCCGAGATCAGCACGTTGCAGCGGCAGCGGCCGATGATCTTGAGGATCTCGGCCCCCTCCGGGCTGATGGCGCCGAACCTGACGAGCTGATCGAGCGTCAGCTTGTCCTTCTTGAACTTGCGGATGGTGAGGGCGGGGCCGTCGATCGCCAGCGGCGGCACGATGGCGTTGACGCGCGAGCCGTCGGCCAGGCGCGCGTCGCAGATCGGCGAGGATTCGTCGACGCGCCGGCCGACCTGGCTGACGATGCGCTGGCAGATGTTGAGCAGCTGTTGATTGTCACGGAAGCGGATGCCGGTGCGCTGAATGCGGCCGCCGACTTCGATGTAGACCGTGCCTGCACCGTTTACCATGATGTCGGCAATGTCGTCGCGCGACAGTAGCGGTTCCAGCGGGCCGTAGCCGAGCACGTCGTTGCAGATGTCGTCGAGCAATTCTTCCTGCTCGGCGATCGACATCACGATGTTCTTGATCGCGATGATCTCGTTGACGATGTCCCGGATTTCCTCGCGCGCCGACTCGCCGTCCAGCTTGGCGAGCTGCGCAAGATCGATGGCCTCGATCAGCGCGCCGAAGATGGTCGCCTTGACCTGATAGTAGGTGTCGGAACGGCGGGCCTCGGCCGCCGTCGGAGGAGGCGGTGCGGTGCGGGCCGGCTGCAGTGGCGGCGAAGCGACCGAAACCGAAGGCTCCGGCACACGCGCGGCAGGCTCCGGCGACTTGCTCGCCGGCATGAGCGTCCGCGTCTCGTTATCTGCACCGCTACGCTTACCAAACACGTCGATACTCCAGTACTAAGACCTATTTGGCGAGCAGCTTCTCCAGGATCGGAGCCAGGAAAGAGCCTTTCGGCTTCTTGGCCTCGCCGCGTCCCGTCAGCCGCTGCGCGATCTGCAGGAACATCTCCGTGGTCTTGTGGTTGGCCGCGATCTCCGCGATCATCTGGCCGTTGTTGGCCGCCGAGCCGAACATCTGCGGCTCGAACGGGATGCTGACGATCGGCTGGCTTTCGATCGCCTTGGCGAACTCGCTGGCGCTGATTTCCGGGCGCTTCGGCACGCCGACCTGGTTGAGGCAATACAGCGGCGGCCGATCGTTCGGGCGCGCCGTCTTCAAGAGGTCGTAGAGGTTCTTGGTATTGCGCAGATTGGCGAGGTCGGGCGTCGCGACGATCAGGATGTCGTCGGCATTGACCAGCGCACGCCGCGTCCAGCCGTTCCATTGATGCGGAACGTCGAGCACGATGCAGGGCATCGTCGTACGCAGCGTGTCGAAGATCGAGTCGAACGCCTCGATGCCGAAATCGTAGACGCGATCCAGCGTTGCCGGCGCGGCCAGCAGGCTGAGATGATCGGTGCATTTCGACAGCAGCCGGTCGACGAAGGCGGTGTCGACGCGGTCGGGCGAGAACACCGCCTCGGCGATGCCCTGCGGCGGATCCTGGTTGTAGTCGAGGCCTGCGGTGCCGAAGGCGAGATCGAGATCGGCGACGACGGCATCCAGCGCTAGGTCCCGCGCGATCGCCCAGGCGACATTGTGAGCGATGGTGGAGGCGCCGACGCCGCCCTTGGCGCCGACCACCGCGATGATGCGGCCGACGGGCTTGGCCTCCGGCGCCGAAAACAGGCTGCAAATCGAGCGGACGACATCGATCGGCTGCACCGGTGCGATGGCGTAGTCGCTGACGCCGCGCCGCACCAGTTCGCGATAGAGGACGACGTCGTTGACCTTGCCGATGACGATGACGCGGGTG
>NZ_BADD01000154.1 GCF_000333455.1 Rhodopseudomonas sp. B29 | reverse complement strand
GCCGATATCACCAAAGCGCGGCCGCATCGCCGGCTTGCACAGGGTCTGGTGCTCGTGCCCGAAGGACGCCAGGTGCTGGTGTCGCTCACGGTCGAAGAGAACTTGTTA
>NZ_BADD01000155.1 GCF_000333455.1 Rhodopseudomonas sp. B29 | reverse complement strand
GCGCCTTCTGCGCGCCGCGAACGATGCCCTGGGCGTGACCAGCGTGCGGGATGGCGACCAGCGCCAAGCCAAGAGCGGCGGCAGCCAGCAGCTTCTTCAGAGCAGAGCGATCGTTCTGCAAAGCAAGCGTGTCGATGCGGGTCTTCATCAATTCTCATCCTCTGGATTGGCCGTCCCCGGCGAACGCGGCGACGCGAGAAGTATTGTACGCCTTTCAACCCGATAGGTCGTGTTTGGTTCCATTGCCGCGTTTTGGCCGTGTTGGCGGACAATTCAAGGTAAACGCGATCAACGATCGTCTTCACTTTAACGATGGTGGCAAGGCTCGCTGGAAACTCTTTGGGCCGGTGAGCATATTACCGCCGGGACGACGAGACTTCTTCTAAAGGCGGGCCAGGAGGCCGGGTGTCAGATGCGTGCGTTTTTTATTTCCCTCGCTGGGCTGGCTATGCTCGCAAGCGCCAGTGCCGCTGAGGCGAAGGTCGCGATCACTGTCGATAAGGACAATCAGATGATGACGGTCGCGGTCGACGGAGTCGATCGCTATCGCTGGCCGGTCTCGACCGGCAATCCGTCCCACGAGACGCCGAACGGCACCTTCCGCACCTTCCGCATGGAAGCCGACCATTTCTCGAAGGAGTTCGACGATGCGCCGATGCCGCACTCGATCTTCTTCACGATGAAGGGGCATGCCATTCACGGTACCGAGTCCGAAGGCCGGCTGGGCACGCCGGTGTCCCACGGCTGCGTCCGACTGTCCCGCGCCAATGCGGCAACCCTGTACGCGCTGGTGCAGAAGGAGGGCGTGCTCAACGCTACGGTGACCCTCACCGGCTCGTCCCGCGTGGCGCTGGCCCGGCTGCAGCAGCAGAAGGGCGGCATCTCGGTCGCCCGTCGCGCGGCTCCGCTGCCGATGCCGACCGATCTTGATCAAGCCAATGCCGATCCGAGCGTTGGCCAGCCGGTCCAGCTGGAGCCGCAGGTCCAGGTTCAGCCGCGCCCGGTGGCACCGCGCGTCGCCGATGACGGCTACATCTATCCGGCCGATGGCAGCAGCGACGATCGCCGCTATCCGGCCCCTCCCGGCTATCGCCGCGTCTACCCGGCGCAGCAATACGGCTACGCCGATGACGATTCCTACGCGCAGGATTACGCGCCGCGGCGCGTGTATCAGCCACGCGGCTACTACGGCGGCTATCAGGCTTACTGAACTAGGCTTATCCGAACGAAGGGTCGCGTCGCCGAGAGGGACGCGGCCTTTCTTCTTGGCCGCTATTCCTCGCCGTTGCGCAGCCGGCGCCAGACCGCGCCGAGCACATTGGAATAATCGTCCGACCATACCCGCTGTTTCGGATCCGGCGTCGTCAGAGCCCAGTCTTCGGAGGAAGCGAGGGCACCGACATCGGCGTCGTCCCGCGCCGACACCACCACGGCGGTCGGGAAGATGTATTCGGCGTCGCGGCCGGAATCCTCCGAGTAGGCCCAGCTCTTCAGCCCGTTGGCGGCGGCGATGCCTTCCACCACGCTGGACAGTTCGAGGTTGCGATTGGAGACGTGCATCAACACCGCGCCCTGCGGTGCCAGCTTGGCTTTGTAGATCGCCATCGCCTCCTTGGTGGCGAGGTGCACCGGGATGGCGTCGGACGAATAGGCATCGACGATGATCAAATCGTAGACGCCGTCCGGCTCCCTGGCGAAGGTCAGCCGCGCATCGCCCATCACCGGCTGCAGATCAGGCGCGCATTTGCTCACATAGGTGAAGTA
>NZ_BADD01000156.1 GCF_000333455.1 Rhodopseudomonas sp. B29 | reverse complement strand
CGGCAGCCGCAGCTCCGGCGTCAGCACGCCGCTCGTGGTCTGCAGATCGCGGGCGACGCGGGCGCCGACGCTGGAGCGCAGCGACTCCGAACGATCCGAGCCGACATTGAGCGCGGCGATGCCGCCGGTCTCGGCAAAGCCGTCGGTGGTGACGCGGGTGTATTGCAGGCCGATCTCCGGCGTCACCAGGAAGCCGCCGAACATCCGCAGATCGGTGCCGACCGTGCCGCGCAGCGAGTAATGCGCGCCGTCGAAGCGGGAGCCATTGGGCAGCCCCAGCGCAACGCGATTGTTGTCGTAGCCGTCCCAGCCATAGAGGCCGATCAGGTTCACGTACCATTGCGGCGCGCGGTAGCTGCCATAGCCGCCGACGGTGCGGGTGGCGATCTTGGTGGTCGAGCCGAGCGCATCGAGATCGCCGTTCGTCAGCGCGTAGCCGCCGAAGGCGCCGACCAGCCAGCCGTCGGCGAACCGCCAGTCGGCGCCGGCGACGATATTGGCGCTGGTCGAGCGGGTCGCCGGCGTATCGGGCCGGGCGCCTTCGCGCGAGGTGGACAGACTGGAGGCGACGAACACGCCGTGATCGGGGCTGAGCTCGGTGCGCAGCGGCGGCGCCTTGGTGGCCGGCGCATAAGCCAGCGCGTCCGCGGGCGCGCCCCAGCCGATCGCCGCCAGCGCATCCGGCGCGGAGCCGGACGGTGTCCGCACCGCCGCCAGCGTGCGGTCGAGCGCCGAGCCGCCGCCGAACAGGCCGGCATCGAACATGGCGAGCGCGGCGCCGGCGCCGCCGACATCGCTGCCGGCGCCGAAGCGGCTCTGCATCAGCCGCTGGTCGAGCAGCGCGGTGGTCTGGAATGTCGACGCCTGCGTCATCCGGGCGAGGCTCTGATAGGCGGTCGGCGACAATTGTGACAGCGCCGCACCGACATCGGCGGCGCCCGCCACCTGATCGATCAGGGCCAGCGCGGCGGCACTCGCCGCGACGCTGTTGGAGAGATTGTCGAACAGCCAGGCCGGGCCGGCGCTGCCCGGCTTCGCCGAACTGGCGAAGGCCGAAAACGACGGCGCGAAGGCATTGGCGATCTCGAACGAGGTGTAGAGCGTACCGCCGACATTGACGGTCTGCCCGGCCATCAGCTGCGCCCGCTTGGCGTCGGTCAGGCCGACCTTGTAGTAGTTCAGCGTATCTGTGCCGGCGCCGCCGTTGACCAGGCCGACGATGCGCGAGCCCGGCATGATGTTGACGGTGTCGTTGCCGCCTTCCATGTTGATGGCGCGGCCGTTGTTGCCGATGATGGTGCCGTAATTGGTGAGAACGTCGTTGCCCTCACCCATCTGAATCGCCGAGCCGTCGCCGCGAATGAAGCGCGCCGAGCCGGTGCCCGTGTAGGTGACGCCGTCGAGCGTGCCGACCGAACCGGTGTCGGGCGTGCCGTTCTGCAGCAGCACCACGGCGTTCGGATCCGGAATGGAGCCGTTGCCGACGATCGTACCGTAGTTGACGATGGTGTCGTTGTCGGCGGCGGTGCCGGTCTTGTTCTCGAGCAGGATGGCAAAGCCGTTCTGG
>NZ_BADD01000157.1 GCF_000333455.1 Rhodopseudomonas sp. B29 | reverse complement strand
GCGGCGGCGAGGCCGAGTTGAAGCTGATCGAGAGCGACGACCCGCTCGCCGCCGGCCTCGAAATCATCGCCAAGCCGCCGGGCAAGAAGCCGCAGTCGCTGTCGCTGCTGTCGGGCGGCGAACAGGCGCTGACCGCAATGGCGCTGATCTTCGCGGTGTTCCTGACGAACCCGTCGCCGATCTGCGTGCTGGACGAAGTCGACGCGCCGCTCGACGACCACAACGTCGAACGGTTCTGCGACCTGTTGCAGCAGATGCGCGAAACCACCGAGACGCGCTTCATCATCATCACCCACAACCCGATCACCATGGCGCGCATGAACCGCCTGTTCGGCGTCACCATGGCGGAACGCGGCGTGTCGCAGCTGGTCTCGGTCGACCTGCAGGGCGCGGTGGATATTCTCGATCAGAACGTGGCGTAATCGCGCTGCGCGTCGCAATCGCAGCGTCATCCTGAGGCGCCCGGCAACGCCGGGCCTCGAAGGATGAGCTACGAACACCTTGCCAAGTCATCCTTCGAGGGCCGCTACGCGGCCGCCTCAGGATGACGGCCAAGGCCGACTTCACAGAGAACCTTCATCGCCGGGCTTGACCCGGCGATCCAGCTTCTTCGCAAAGTGCAGCTTCATTCGGCGCGCTTCGCGCGATGGATGCGCGGGCCTTCGCCGCGCCGGAGCGGCTTCGGCCGCGCAGGCGGGTCAAGCCCGCGCATGACGCCTTTCGGGTGGAGGTGTATGAACCTCGCATGATCTCCCCCGCCCTTCCCGCCGAACTGAAATCCGCGCTGGAGCAGATGCTCCACGGCACTGCGCGCGGCGATGCCGCCGCGCGGGCGGCGGTGATTTCGGAGACTTACCGCGGCGGCGGGACGTCGGCGCCGATCCGGACACAGGCCGATGCGCTCGCTTACGCGGGCGCGCGGATGCCGGCGACTTATGCGGCGGTGGCGGCGTGCCTGAATGCGATGGCGGAGATCCGGCCGGAGTTTGCGCCGGCCTCGCTACTCGATGTCGGTGCCGGGCCGGGCACGGCGAGCTTCGCCGCCGCGCAGGCGTATGGCGCACCGAAATCTCTCACGCTGCTCGATGCCAATCCGGCTCTGCGCGAGCTGGCACTGTCACTGGCGCAGCAGAGCCGGCTGGCGCCCGACTACCGGCTCGGTGATGCCCGCAAGCTGCTCGGCGACGCGCCGGCGGCCGACCTCGTGATCGCCAGCTACGTGATCAACGAACTCGGCGACGCCGATCGCGACGCCTTCGCGGACGCGCTGTGGCGCAAGACCGAGGACACGCTGCTGATCGTCGAACCAGGCACGCCGGCCGGCTACGCCCGCATCCTGGCAGCGCGCGACCGGCTGATCGCGCAGGGTGCGCACGTGATCGCGCCCTGCCCGCATGAGAATGCCTGTCCATTGACGGCACCGGACTGGTGCCACTTCGTGCAGCGATTGCCGCGCTCGAAGCTGCATCAGCAATTGAAGGCGGCGGAAGTCCCGTTCGAGGACGAGAAGTTCAGCTAT
>NZ_BADD01000158.1 GCF_000333455.1 Rhodopseudomonas sp. B29 | reverse complement strand
CGTCGAGAAGCGCAGCGGCGTCGACGAGCGCGTCGCCGAGGCCGAAGAAGCGCTGGGCGAGGCCGAGCGACTGTTCGCCGAGCTGACCACGCAGCTGGCGCAGCTCACCGCGCGGCGCAATCAGTTCGAGCAGAGCGTGCGCAGCCACCGCGACCGGCTGGCGCGGCTCGATACCGAGATCAAGAACGTCGAGAGCGAGATCGATCGGCTGTCGGCCGAGACCTCCGGCGCCGGCGATGTCGATGCACTGGCCGAAGCGGTCGAGAACGCCCAGGCGCTGCTTGCCGAATCCGAAGCCGCCGTCGCCGCGGCCGAGACCGCGCATATCGAAGCCCGGCAGCGGCTCGAGGCATCGCGCTCGCCGCTGACCGAGGCCGACAAGAAGGTGCAGCGGCTCGAGACCGAAGCCCGCACCATCAGCAAGATCCTCGACGGCGAGACCAAGAATCTGTGGCCGCCGATCATCGACGGCGTCACCGTCGCCAAGGGTTACGAAAAGGCGATCGGCGCGGTGCTGGGCGACGATCTCGACGCCCCGGTCGATCCATCGGCGCCGATGCGCTGGAGCGATATCGGCGTTCAGCCCGACGATCCGTCGCTGCCGGAGGGCGTCGAGCCGCTGGCCCAGCATGTCGCCGCGCCGCCGGAGCTGGCGCGCCGCCTGGCGCAGATCGGCGTCGTCACCAAGGAGCAGGGCGCCGCGCTGGTGTCGCAGCTCAAGAGCGGCCAGCGGCTGGTGTCGCTCGATGGCGACGTCTGGCGCTGGGACGGCTTCGTCACCGCGGCGCATGCGCCGACCGGCGCCGCGCGCCGCCTGGCTGAACGCGCCCGCCTGGTCGATATCGAGAACGATCTCGAACTCGCCAAAGAAGATGCCGCAAACAAGCGCGAGGCGCTGGAGACCGCCGAAGTCGAACTACGAGCCGCAGGCGCGGCCGAAGCTGCCGCGCGCGAGACGCTGCGCGCGGTGCGCCGTGAGGCCGAGGCGGCGCGCGAGCGCCATGCCGCCGCCGAGCGCGAGGTCAACCGCCATGCCGCGCGGCGTTCGGCGCTGAGCGAAGCGCAATCGCGCCTCGCCACCGACCGCGCCGAAGCCGAGGCCGCGCTGGAGAACGCGGAAGCCCAGATTGCCGAGCTGGAGCCCACCGGCGACGCCGAAGCCAAGCTCGCCGCGGTGCGCGGCGATATCGACGCCCGCCGCCAGGCCGCCGCGCAGATCCGCGCCGAGGCCCAGGCGCTGGCGCGCGAGGCCGAGCTCGCCGACAAGCGGCTGCAGGCGATCAATGCCGAGCGCATGGACTGGCACAAGCGCAAGCAGAGCGCGGCGTCGCAGATCGCGACCGTCGAGCAGCGTCTCGCCGAACTCACCGCCGAGCGCACCGAGCTCGAGAACGCGCCCGAAGTGTTCGCCGAGAAGCGCAGCGCGGTGATCACCGAGATCGAATACGCCGAAAGCGATCGCCGCAACGCCGCCGACGCGCTGGCGAGCGCCGAACAGGCGATGGCCGAGACCGACCGCGCCGCCAAGTCGTCGCTCGAACAGCTCTCCGGCGCCCGCGAAGCCTGCGCCCGCGCCGAAGAGCGCATGGAAGCGGCGCGCCGCCGGCTCGAAGACGTCGAGCGCGAAATCCGCGACATGCTCGAAGTCGAGCCGCAGGCGGTCGCCTCGCTGGCCGAGCTGCAGGAGGGCGCGGAGCTGCCGCCGCTGGCCGAGATCGAAGCCGAGCTGGAAAAGCTGCGCCGCGATCGCGAGCGGCTCGGCGCGGTCAATCTGCGCGCCGAGGAAGAGCTCTAAGAAGTC
>NZ_BADD01000159.1 GCF_000333455.1 Rhodopseudomonas sp. B29 | reverse complement strand
AGTTGCATCGCCGCGGCGCGGACCGCGCGGTTCTGGGTCGAAGAAGCTGCGCGCCGGTTCGGCAGTGACGGAGATCCCGACGCCATCGTGGCTTTCGCCAACATGACCCGGATGGTGACCGAGCGTGCTGCACTCGACGTCATGGAGAGCGTCCAGCGCGGCGTCGGCCTTCTCGCCTTCATCCGGCCCGATCCGATCGAGCGGATCTGCCGCGATCTGTCGACCTATCTGCGCCAGCCGGTGCCGGATCTGGCGATGAGCAACGCCGCGCGCGCGTGGCTGACATCCTCGGCGTCCGTGGGAGAGTTCTGATTGATCGTCGCCGAGTACTTCGACGCGATTCGCCGACTGCCGATGGGATCGCTGAAAGATCTCACCGGGGGGGCGCCTTGCGTCATCCTGTCGCCGCATCCTGACGACGAATCGCTCGGCACCGGCGGTTTGATTGCCGCCGCTTGTGACGCCGGCCATCGTGTCGAAATCGTCCTGATCACGGACGGAGGCGCCTCGCATCCGCAGTCGCCGACTTATCCGCGTCAACGCCTGATCGAACTGCGCCGCGCCGAGCTCGAACAGGCCGCCGAGCTGCTCGGGCTGCCGCCCGACCATCTTCATCATCTCGGACTGCCCGACACCCAGGCACCAACCGAAGGCCCGCCGTTCGACGCCGCCGTCCATGCGATCGCGGCAATCTGCATCCACGCCGGTGCCAAATCGCTGCTGGTGACATGGGACGGTGATCCGCATTGCGACCATCAGGCGACCGCAAGGATTGCCGAGGCGGTGTGTCGGCAGCACCCGCAGATCGCGCTATGGGCGTTTCCGATCTGGGGCTGGCATCTCGATCCGGCCGCGCCGCTCGACCGGCCGCCGCCCGAGGGGCTGCGGCTCGACATCTCGGCGCAGCATGGCCGCAAGCGCGCGGCGATCGACGCCCACGTCTCGCAGATGACCGACCTGATCGACGACGATCCGGACGGCTTCCGGTTCACCGACCAGACGTTGGCGCCGTTCGTCGGTCCCTACGAATACTATCTGAAGGTCTCGCCATGAGCCGCAAAACCGAGACGATCGCGGCGGACTATTTCGAACAGAAATATCGTGCCGATATCGATCCGTGGCGATTCCGCAG
>NZ_BADD01000160.1 GCF_000333455.1 Rhodopseudomonas sp. B29 | reverse complement strand
CGACATCAACATCCACCGCCGGATGGAGGGCAAGAAGGAAGTCTTCAAGCCGATCCGCGCCCGCACGGTGATCTATACGTTGATGATCGTCGCGATCGGCGGTGCGATGCTCTACAAGCTCGCCACCCGCAGCCTGCTCGATCTCAACGTGCTGCACGATCGCAATCCGCTGGCGGTGCGACTGTCCGACGGCTCGATCCGCAACGGCTACACCATCCGCTTCCTCAACAAGCGCGGCTTCGATCGCGTCGTCACCGTCGACGTCGATGGTCCGCCGAACGCCGTCATCCACGTCGTCGGCACCGATTCGATCACGCCGGACCGGCCGATGATCATTCTGGGCCGCGACACCACCACCGAGCTGCGCGTTCTTGTCGACGCCAGTTTCACCCAGGACGAGGTGGCGTCTATGCCGGTGACCTTCCACGTCACCGATATCGGCCTCGGTGAAGTCGCCTCGACCAAAGACGTGTTCGTCGCGCCCTGATCTGTCTGGAGCGTTACTATGCCTACTACTACGACGTCGCCTTCCGCCAAGCCCCCGCGCCAGCTGACCGGCAAGGTCGTTCTGGCGATCCTGCTCGGCTTCTTCGGTACCGTGATGAGCGTCAACGCGCTCATGATGACGCTGGCGATCACTACGCTGCCGGGCACCGAGGTCGACAGCGCCTATGCGGCGAGCATCGCCTATGAACGCGAAATCGCCGCGGCGCGTGATCAGGACAAGCGTGGCTGGCAGGTCGACGCCAAGGTCGAGCGGGCAGCCGACGGCAAGGCGACGCTGCATGTGGAAGCCCGCGACAAGGCGGGGCTTCCGCTGAAGGGACTGACCTTCGTCGGCAAGCTCGAGCGGCCATCCGACAAGAAGTTCGACCGCGAGGTGACGCTGGCCGAGATCGGCACCGGCGTGTACCGCGGCGACGCCGCCAATGTCGCGGCCGGCCGCTGGGATCTGGTGCTGGAAGGCGATCAGGGCGGCATCCGCATGTTCCTGTCCAAGAACCGCCTGATGCTGAACTGACGCACGCGCCGGGGGGCCGCGGGCGAGTACCTAAAGGGTCGCCGGATGTTGATGACGCGGGACTTCTCGCACTACGTCAAGGACGTGGATGTGCAAACGGCACATCTCGACCTCGCCGTCGAAGGCGTGAGCTGCGCCGCCTGCATGGCCAAGATCGAGCGCGGTCTGCAGTCGATTCCGGACGTCACTCTGGCGCGCGTCAACCTCACCGACCGCCGTCTCGCGGTCGAGTGGCGCAAGGGTGATCTCGAGCCCGGCCTGTTCATCGATCGCCTCGCCGAGCTCGGCTACAAGGCCTATCCGTACGAGCCGGTGCGGGCCGAGGTCGAAGAGGCCGAACGCTCCAAATTCCTGCTGCGCTGCTTGGGCGTCGCCGCCTTCGGCACCATGAACGTGATGATGCTGTCGGTGCCGGTGTGGGCCGGCAGCGACATGACGCCCGAGACGCGGGACTTCTTCCACTGGCTGTCGGCGCTGGTCGCGTTGCCTTGCGCCGCCTATGCGGGCCAGCCGTTCTTCCAGTCGGCGTTTCGCGCGCTCAAGGCCAAGAGCGTCAATATGGACGTGCCGATCACCATCGGCGTGCTCCTGGCGCTGACGATGTCGCTGGTCGAGACCATCGGCCACGCCGAGCATACCTATTCGACGCCGC
>NZ_BADD01000161.1 GCF_000333455.1 Rhodopseudomonas sp. B29 | reverse complement strand
CAGGCCTCGCACGCGCCATCGTTCTTGTTACGGCTGACGTAGGGTTTGCCGTGTTGCGGCGCGAGTAGCTTCACCGTATGGCCGAGCCCGCTGAGGGTCCGCGCCAGATGATGCGATGCACCGCAGGCCTCGATCCCGATCGCTGTTGGCGGCAAACCTGCGAAAAACGCCAGCATCTGACTGCGCCGCAGCTTCTTGCGCAGTACCACGCGCTCGTCGGCGCCGACCCCGTGCAGCTGAAAGAAATGCTTCGACGTATCCATCCCAATGCGGATAATCTCGTTCACGGACGGCTCCCTCGTTTGAAGTTTGCAACAACCTCAATCTGGCACAATGCGATGCCGTCGGGGGCCGTCCACCCCATCACCCCTGCCATTGTTACTTAAGCACAAGTTCGCGGTCTCTGCGCATCCGTCGCGAGTCCAGGGAGTATGGATTCCGGGTTCGCGCTACGCGCGCCCCGGAATGACGAAGGCAAATTCAGTGAACTAATCACTACGCCGTCTTCATCGCCTTGAGCCCGAGCTTGCTCTCGACCTTCTCGCGCATGATGAACTTCTGGATCTTGCCCGTCACCGTCATCGGGAATTCGTCGACGAATTCGACGTAGCGCGGGATCTTGTTGTGGGCGATCTGGCCTTGGCAGAAGGCGCGGACATCGTCGGCGGTGAGCGTTTCGCCGGGGCGCAGGCGCACCCAGGCGCAGAGTTCTTCGCCGTAGCGGTCGTCGGCGACGCCGAAGATCTGGACGTCCAGGATCTTGGGGTGGCGATACAGGAATTCCTCGATCTCGCGCGGATAGAGATTCTCGCCGCCGCGGATCACCATGTCCTTGATGCGGCCGACGATATTGCAGAAGCCTTCGTCGTCGATGGTGGCGAGGTCGCCGGTGTGCATCCAGCCGGCGGCGTCGAGCACCTCAGTGGTCTTCTCGGCCTCGTCCCAATAGCCGAGCATCACGCTGTAGCCGCGGGTGCATAGTTCGCCGCGCTGTCCGCGCGGCACGATGCGGCCTTCGAGATCGACGATCTTGACCTCGACATGCGGATGAATGCGGCCGACCGTCGACACGCGCCGGTCTTCTGGATCGTCGACCGCGCTCTGAAAGCTGACCGGAGAAGTCTCGGTCATACCGTAGGCGATCGTTACTTCGCGCATGTTCATGCGTTCGTTGACGCGGCGCATCACTTTGACCGGGCAC
>NZ_BADD01000162.1 GCF_000333455.1 Rhodopseudomonas sp. B29 | reverse complement strand
CTTCACGCTGCTGGCCTACGTGCTGATGCGTTGGCGAATTCCGCTCGGCGGATTCGATCCCGGCAAGTACGTCGCGGAACTGGTGGAGAATTCGGACTTCCGCAAATACGACGACGCGCTGCGGATGATCCTCGATTGTTCGCCGCAGCTCGCCGAAGCGATCGAGCGGCACCTGTCATCCGCAGCAGCAGCCGGCGTCGTGCGCTACGGCCTGTTTCGGCAGGACGCGGCAATGATCACCTGCTTCACGCCGTCGCCGACGCGCAGTGATCACGTGCATTTCGTCGATGGCGCCGGCGGCGGCTATGCGTCCGCCGCGATCGCCCTGAAGGCGATGAAGGCTTGAGGCCGCGCGGCGGCGCTCAGCGCGTTTCGGTCCAGGTTTCGCCGCCGCACAGCGCGCCAACGCAGCCTTCGACCCGCAGCGTGCCGGGGCCGGTGTGCGAGATGCTGCTCTCGTAGGTCTTGCCATCGTCGGCATTGTAGATGTGGCCGGACCATTTGCCCTGCGACACCGGCCGCATGTCGCTGAAGATCGTCAGCCCGATCACCTGACGAGTCGCGCGCGCCGGGTCGGGATTCTTGTCGTCGATCTGCGGCTTGCCGGTTTTCGGATCGATCGGATCGCGTAGCCACACGATCGTGCCGCACAGCGCGCCGCCGCAGCTCTTGATCCGGACCTTGGCGTCGCCGGCCTGGGTCAGCCAAGTGCCTTGCGGCCCTGCCGATTGCGCCTGCACCGTGGCGGGAACCAGAGTGGCAGCCGAGAACACAGCGAACAGGACGGCGGCAACAGCGGTTCGGACAGACATGCATCCTCCAGGCGATCGGTCGGACAGCGCGCGCGGCGCGAGGGGGTGGGGATAGCCAGAGCAGCCGACTAACGCAACGTGGTCAGCGATGCAGGGCTGCAGAGCTGCTGCGATTCACTTGACCCAACGTGTCAGGTGGACCGCCAGCGCCGTACCCAGCCCGTACACCACCATGGCGCCGGCGACCAGCGCATAGAGCGCGTAGGGCGGGGCTCCCGTTGCGATCAGCGCCGTGCCGCCGATCGCGACCATCAGCAGCCGTGCGGTCGAGGCCAGCACCGGCCCGCCGACCTTGGCGGCGCCTTGGGCAGAAAAATACAGCGTCACGCCGATTCCAAAGAAGGCGAAGCTCGGCCCGGCGAGATGGAAATAGGAAAACGCAGCCGCGGTTACTGCGGCATCGGAAGTGAACAGCGCCACCCACAGCGATGGCCAGATCGCCAGCACGATCCCGACAAGTCCGACCACGACAGCCGACACGCCGCCTGCGGTCCAGGCGACGCGGCGGGCGCGAGCGACGAGGCCGGCGCCCATTGCCATGCCGACCATCGGGATCGAGGCGACGCCGAACGCGAAGGCGACCGGAATCAACAGAAACTCCAGTCGCGAGCCGATGCCGTAGCCGGCCAGCGCAGTGGTGCCGTAGCTGGCAACGATCCTGGTGAAGATCAGGATGGTCAGGATGGATTGCAGCGGCGCCAGGCAGGACATCGCGCCGACCTTGAGAATGTCGATGAACATCGTGCGCTGAAACTGAAAGCCGCGCAGCTTCGGCTTCAGCCGTCCGCGTCCGCTCGCCAGATGACCGAGCAAAAACACCGCGCCAAGCGTGAAGGCGATGAGCTGACCGGAAGCGACGCCCGGCATGCCGAGTCGCGGCATCCCGAACAAGCCAAGGCCGAGCGTGCCGCCGATCACGATCTGCGCCGCCGCGACGCCGATTTGCACGGCCGATGGCAGCGCCATGTCGCCGGTTCCGCGCAGCACCGAGGCCAGCGTGTTGACGAGCCAGATCGACACCGCGCCGGAGAACAGCACGGTCGCGTAGCTGCAGGCCTGCTCGAGCACGCCGCCATGTCCGCCGAGCAAGGTGAACAATTGGCGGCCGAACACCAGCATCATCAGCATGAAGACGATGCCACCACAGAGGCCGATGAGAATGGCGTGTAGCGCCAGTACCTCGGCCCGCACGCGGTCGCCGGCGCCGAGCGCGCGACTGATCGCGCTCGACACGCCGCCGCCCATCGCGCCGGCGGACATCATCTGTGTCAGCATCGAAAAGGGAAATACCAGCGCAATTGCAGCCAGCGGCTCGGTGCCGAGCCGGCCGATATAGGATGTCTCTGCCACCGCGACGAGCGCGGTGCCGAGCATCGCAATCGTGTTCGGCAATGCCAGGCGGAGCAGGGTGGGCAGGATCGGCGCGGTGAGCAGCTGATTAGCGGGCGGGGCGGCGGGCGCGGATAGCACCGGTGCGTCGATCGTCATGCGTCCCCCTGCGCCGCGACGGCGCGGCGTTGTATTATGGGCGACATATTAAAGGGGCGGGGCCGAGCGCGCAAGCTCTCCACATTATCGGGAGCAGCAATCCTCCGGGCGCAGGCGCTGCAGCGGTGCTCGTCTCGGCCGGCCCCGAACCTCTGCACGCAGCGCAGAACCCCGATCCTGCCGCAAGGATGGTCAACTGATCCAAAATGATGCATATGCATGGACAAATATTCTACGGAGAGGGATCGCCATGAAGGCCACCGAGCTCAGCTCGTCGCAGCGCTGGTCTATCCTGATCGGCGCATCCGTGCTGCTCAGCCTGGCGATGGGCATGCGCCAGAGCTTCGGGCTGTTGCAGCCGTCGGTGATCCGCGACGTCGGCATCACCAGCGCGGATTTCTCGCTGGCCACTGCTCTGCAGAACATCATCTGGGGCCTGACCCAGCCGTTCGTCGGGCTGTTCGCCGATCGCTACGGCTCGCGCTGGGTGATGGTCGGCGGCGTCGTGATCTACGCGCTCGGTCTGGTGCTGATGATGGTCGCGCCATCGGCCTTGGTGTTCACGCTCGGCTGCGGCGTCTGCGTCGGTGTCGCGTTGTCTTGCACGGCGTCGAGCCTGACCATGACGGTGACGTCGCGCACGGTGTCGCCGGCCAAGCGCAGCATGGCGATGGGCGCGGTGTCGGCTGCCGGTTCGTTCGGCCTGGTGATTGCTTCACCGCTGGCGCAGGCGCTGATTTTCACCTCGGGCTGGCAGATGGCGCTGGTCGGTTTCCTCGGTCTCGCCGCAGTAATGCTGCCTTCGGCCTTCTCGGCCGGCGCTGCCGACAAGATCGATATCGATCGCTCCGACGATTCGCAGCAGAGCGCCGGGCAGGTCATCCAATCAGCGCTCGGCCATTCGGGCTTCATGGTGATGGCGATTGCGTTCTTTGTCTGCGGCCTGCAGCTCGTCTTCATCACCACGCATCTGCCGAACTATCTGGCGATCTGTGGGCTCGATCCGTCGCTCGGCGCCACTGCGCTGGCGGTGATCGGCCTGTTCAACATGTTCGGCTCCTACGCGTTCGGCTGGCTCGGCGGCAAATTCCCCAAGCAGTATCTGCTCGGCGGCATTTACATCGTGCGCTCGCTGACGGTCGCGGCCTATTTCTACTTCCCGGCGTCGGCGACTTCGACGCTGGTGTTCGCTGCCATTATGGGTTCGCTGTGGCTCGGCGTGATCCCGCTGGTTAATGGCCTCGTCGCCCAGCTGTTCGGCCTGCGCTTCATGGCGACGCTGACCGGCATCGCCTTCTTCAGCCATCAGGTCGGCTCGTTCATCGGCGCCTGGGGCGGCGGCGTGATCTACGACCATCTCGGCAGCTACGACCGCGCCTGGCAGGCGGCGGTGCTGGTCGGCCTGATCGCCGGTTGTGCACAGTTGTTGATGAACGTGCGGCCGCCGCGCCGGCGTGACGAGATGGCGCTCCCGGCCGTGGCCTGAGGCCCGCCGGCCGCTGGTAACCACTTCATGCGACAGCGGTATTTTGCTGTCAAAGTGGGCAATTTGGCATGTTGCAATTCAGAATAGATATTGGGTCCGTCCCTGGAACCTTCTATAAGAGGCATCGTTGAGACGCCGTCCCCCACCAGTGTGGAAATGAACCATGACCTTCTCGCTTCCCGAATTGCCGTATGCCTACGACGCGCTGCAGCCGTACATGTCGAAGGAGACACTCGAATATCACCACGACAAGCACCATCAGGCCTATGTCACCAACGGAAACAATCTGCTGAAGGGCACTGAATTCGAGGGCAAGTCTCTCGAGGAGGTGGTGAAGGGTTCGTTCGGCAAGAACGCCCCGTTGTTCAACAACGCCGCGCAGCACTACAACCACATCCACTTCTGGAAGTGGATGAAGCCGAACGGCGGCGGCACCAAGGTGCCGGGCGCGCTGGCCAAGAAGATCGACGAAGACCTCGGCGGCTTCGAGAAGTTCAAGGCCGATTTCGCCGCCGCCGGCGCCGGCCAGTTCGGCTCGGGCTGGGCCTGGCTGTCGGTCAAGGGTGGCAAGCTCGAGATCTCCAAGACTCCGAACGGCGAAAATCCGCTGGTCCACGGCGCCACGCCGATCCTCGGCGTCGACGTCTGGGAGCACTCCTACTACATCGACTATCGCAACCGTCGCCCGGACTATTTGAAGGCGTTCGTCGATAGCCTGATCAACTGGGAATATGTCGAGGAGCTGTTCTCCAAAGCTTGACGTTTGGAGACCCGAGCATCCGATACAATTGGAAGGCGGCCCATTGTGGCCGCCTTTTCATTTGAATGGCAGTGCGGAGGGCGGCGGCTTGCGGTGCCGGCGCAGCTGAGGCAAGACGGAAAAGCGCTCGGCTCGGAGAGATCTGAAATGGCTTATCTGCTGGTATTCGTGGGCGGCGGCATGGGGGCGATTTGTCGCCATTTCATCAATACGCTCTTCGGGCGCCTGTTCGGCACCTCGTTTCCCTACCACACCTTTTTCATCAACGTGACCGGCTCGATCGTGATGGGGCTGATCGCCGGCTATCTGGCCTTTAAAGGCGGTTCGTCACAGCACGCCCGGCTTTTCATCATGACCGGCATTCTCGGCGGCTACACCACCTTCTCGGCATTCTCGCTCGATGCCGCGCTGCTCTACGAGCGCGGCGCGGTCGGACTTGCCGTGGTCTATGTGTTGGGTTCTGTCGTGCTGGCGCTCGCCGGCCTGTTCGCCGGCATGGCCTTGGTACGCGCGCTGACTTGAGTCTCGTCAGTTTTTGAGACTTTCCACCCGATCGACGTCATCCTTCGAGGCTCGCTGCGCTCGCACCTCAGGATGACGGCAGTGCGCGCAGCTAATCACGCCGCCGGCGTCATCGTCCGCAGCAGAAACGACAGAGCTGTCGAGGCGAACACGTGCATGTTGTCGACGCGGTCGTCGCTGGCGGTTTCCAGCGTCATCACCGCATGCGCGGGGCCGGCGACCGCGATGCAGGTGTGGCCGGCCGCGTCGCCGTAGCGGTTGCCTTTCGGTCCGGCGGCACCGGTCTCCGACAATGCCCAATCAGCGCCGAGCCGCTCGCGCATCTGCCTTGCCAATAGCTCCGCATAAGGTTCGGAGGACGAGCGCAGGCCCTTCATATCGGGATCGGGAATATCCATCAGCACTCGCCGCGCCTCGCGGGTGTAGACCACGGCCGAGCCCAGGAAGTACGCGGAGGCGCCTGGGACTGCGAGCAGCGCCGCGGCGATCAGTCCGCCGGTCGAGGATTCGGCAACCGCGATCGTCTGCTTGTTGGCGATCAGCCGCAACGCGACCCGTTCGGCCAGAGGCAGCAATTCGCGCATCAGCTTTCGTCCTTTGCATTGCCGGTGATGGTCAGCAACCAGCGCCTGAACGCCGTCAACTTCGGCGAATCGGCGCTCGCCAGCGGTGATACCAGATAAAATCCCCACTCGTCCGGCAAGGCGATATCGAACGGCACCACCAGCCGGCCCTGAGCGATGTCGGCCTCGACATAAGCGGTGCGGCCGATCGCGACGCCGAGGCCGTCGATCGCGGCCTGCACGGTCATGAAGGTCATGTCGAACGACAGCCCGCGACGCTTGGAAATGTCCGGCGGCAACCCCGCCGCGGTGAGCCATAGCCGCCAGTCGTCGGCGTAGCCGGCGCTCGTCGACAGCAGCGTGTGCTCGGCGAGATCCTGCGGGCGCCGGAGCGGGTTCGCGCCCTTCAGTAGGGCCGGGCTACATACCGGAAACAACTCGTCGGCCATCACCCAATCGGAGCGCAGCCCCGGCCATCGGCCGCGGCCGTAACGGAGGCCGGCGTCGATGCCGTCCTTCGCCAGATCGACCAGCGCCGACGATGTCGTGATGCGTACATCGATGCCGGGATGCTGCTCCTGAAATGCCGGTAACCGCGGCACCAGCCATTTGGCGGCCAGCGACGAGATCGTCGTCACCGTCAGCACGTTGTCGTCATTGGTGCGCCGAAGCCGATCGGTGGCGAGCCGCAGATCGTTGAAGGCGGCGCGGATGCCGGGCAGGTAGTCCCGCGCCTGCGGTGTCAGTTCCAGCGCGCGGTTCTGGCGGACGAACAATTTGACGCCGAGCTCCTGCTCGAGCCGTTTGATCTGATGGCTGATCGCCGTCTGCGTGACGTTGAGCTCAGTCGCGGCGAGCGTGAAGCTCAAATGCCGCGCGGCGGCCTCAAAGGCGCGAAGCCCGTTCAGAGACGGCAGCCGGGCGCTCACCTCAGCCTCTCAATCATGAGGTTATCTCATCCGATGCTGCTCAAAGTGTCGTTTGTCGAAAGCTCGGAATATATCGATATTTCTTGCAGAAAATAGCTTTAGGAGGTCACGATGTCCACCTGTGCTTCCCAGACGATGACAAATCATCATGTTGGCGCGCTGTCCGAAATCGCCCAAACATTGCGGCGGTGGGGCCGGCGGGCCCGCGAGCGCACCGAACTTGCGCGGTTCTCCGAGCGCGAACTGCACGATGTCGGGCTGTCCTGGGGTGAGATGCTCCACGAGGTCGACAAGCCGTTCTGGCGGCAGTGATCAGCCAGCGAATCCTTTGACCGGCCGGAGTATTCGACATGGCTTCCGCGCTCGAAACAGCTTTCGATCCGCACGCCCTTGCCGGCCACGTCGATAGCTTGACGTTGCCTTCCGGCCGCAAGCTGATGCTGCGCTTTGCCCAGCCTGACGACAGTGATCGGCTGCAGCGCTATTTCCGGTCGCTGTCGCAGGCGTCGCGACACAATCGTCTGATGAGCGGTGCGCCGGAGCTGCCTGCGCCTCAGCTCGACAGGTTCGTGCATAGCGGCGAGGCTGACGCTTACACGTTGATTGCATCGATGGCGGACGATGACAGTGACGACGTGATCGGCGAGGTTCGCTACGGACACTTTGGTCCCGACGTCGAGTTCGGGCTGTCGGTCGCCGATCGCTGGCGCGGGCAGGGCATCGGCTCGGTGATGCTGGCCAATCTGGAATGCCGCGCTGCTGCGCTCGGTGGCGAGCGGCTGTTCGGCGATACGCTCCGCTCCAACTCAGCGATGATCTCGCTGGCCCGGAGCAGCGGCTATCAGTTCAGCCCGACGCCTTACGACTGGAAGCAGGTGCGACTCGAAAAGCCCGTCACCTATCTGCCGCTCGACATACCCTGCACCACCTGGCGTCTCGCCGCAGGTGCCCGGCGAAGCATCGGCGTGTAGCCGGCCGTCGCTGCGTTCGCCGCAGCGACGGCTTTGTATCCCCGATTAGTTCGCGAACTGCTTGGGCGGCTTGAAACCGCCGACCTCGCGCTCGATCAGTTCGGCGAGCTTGAGAGGCGTGCGATCCTCCAGCCACGGGCCGACGATTTGCACGCCGATCGGCAGGCCGTCGTTCGACATCGCGATCGGCAGCGCGGTCGCCGGCAAGCCGGGGAGCGTGGCGATGCCAGGCCACACCAGCTGGTCGACATAAGGATACGGCTTGCCGTCGATCATGATCCGGCGATCTTCCTGCGGCTCGCTATGATCTTGCGGATAGGCCGGCGTCGGCATCACCGGGCAGATCACCGCGTCGAAGCTCTTGAACAGCTCGCGCCACTGCGCACGCAGGCCGATGCGGCGGCTGTCGGCAATCACCCAGTCGCGATGATTGAGCACGATGCCGCGCAGCCGCTCGGCAGCGAGGCTGTCGTCGGTGGCAGCCAAGCCGGCTGCCATCGCCTGTGCGCCGGCATAGACGTCCGGCGGGAAGCTAGCCGCCAGGAACGACAGCAGCATCCGCATATAGAGCCGCGACGTCTCGGCCAGATCAGGCAGCAGCGGCGTACTGCGCGTGATCGTCACGCCCGCTTTGGTCAAGCTGCTGGCCAGCGTCTGGATTGCCCCATGCACGGCCGCGCTGGTCGGCAGGAGCGGATGCTGATCGAGCAGCAACACCCGGAAATCCTTCAGCGCATTGTGCCGCGGCGCCGGCAGGTCGAGCTTGTAGGCGACGCCGTCGAACTCCGGATCGGTGCCGGCGATCACGTCCAGCAACAGCGCCAGATCGGCCGCCGAGCGCGCCATCGGCCCGATCACCGAGAGGTCGCGATTGGACGGCAGCGGCGGCAGCCCCGGCGGGGTATGGCCGCGCGCCGGGCACAGCCCGAAGGTCGGCTTGTGGGCGTAGACGCCACAATGGAACGCCGGCACCCGCAGCGAGCCGCCGATGTCGGAGCCGAGCGACAGCGCGCCATAACCCGCGGCAAGCGCCGCCGAGGAACCGCCCGAAGAGCCGCCCGGGGTACGGCTCAGATCATAAGGATTGTTGGTCGTGCCGTAGATTTCGTTGTAGCTCTGCCAATCGCTGAGCGCGACCGGCACGTTGGTTTTACCGACGATCACGGCACCGGCGCCTTTGACACGCTCGATCGCCAGCGCATCCTCCTTGGCGACGAAGTCCTTCTGGTCCGGAAAGCCCCATGTGGTCTTCAGCCCGGCGACGTTGAAGCTTTCCTTCACCGTCATCGGAATGCCGAGCAGCGGCGCACGGCTGCCACCGGCCAGCGCCATGTCCGCTGCGCGCGCGCTCTGCAACGCACGGTCGAAATCGCGGACGCAGATCGCGTTGATCTTGCCGTCGTGGCGTTCGATGCGCGCGATGGCGTCCTGCGCCAATTCCACGGCCGATACGGTCTTGGCCCGCAGCGCGGCAGAAAGTTCGGTAGCAGTGGCGAAGGTCAAAGAAGGATCCGGCAAGGCGCTTGTCTCCGGTTGTCAGGAATCGGGATGCGGCGACTATACGCGAACCGCTTTCAATTGCGACGACCATGTGCGCTGCCGCAATTGAGGTGATGCGACTGGGGCTGCAGTTTCCTGACAGCGGACTGACAAAAGCGGTACACCGTGCGCAGAACAATGTGATACAAACTACGTTTGATTTGCATCAAAGATTTTACATGCATCAGAATGATCTGATTATCATGTACGTAAATAATCAGATTCGAGTAGTAAGTATTGACAGATAGTCGGCGCGTTTATGCAGGGCCGGTAGCAAATTTAAGATCGCGAATCGTTTGCTATCTGCAATTACGCCGGTGACACGTTGGCGCCGCAAGGTAAGAGCACGTTCATTCTCTACTCGATCATTCTGTTCTGAGCGGAAAAGCGCGGTGGTTTCTCCGTTCGCCCGTGTCTCCCTTGACTTGAAGCTCCGTGCCTCGGCCGGAGCTTCATCTTTCTTTAGGCCATGGGAGATCCGATAAGGCTCGCTGAGTTCAACCGCCGCGGAAATCCTGCGGGGTGAAGTCGAGGTCGAGCACTTTCCACTCCTTGTACTTGTCGGGCGGCAGCATGTTGTAGGGCTGGCAGGAGTCGAGCGCCGCCATCGCTCCCCTCATAAGCGCCGGTCCCTTGGTTGAAGCCGTGCCTTGGATCATCATCGGCTCCTGCGCCAGGCGTCCATCAGGCTGCAGCGCAACCCGCAGTACGATCTTCACATTGTCGGAGCGCTCGAGGCCTGGCGGCAGCGGCGCGCAGGATTTCAGTTTCTTGCGCAGCGCTGCTACGCTCTCGGCGCTGATATTCGCTGCCATCTCGGCCGGCGCGTCGAAGGCAGGCCCCTCCGGCAGCCCGAGCGCCACCGAGTATTTGACCGTGATGTCCGGCTCCTGCGGAATTGCTGCCGGATACGGCTGCGTGCCGGCCTGAGCGGACGGCGGCTGCGCCGGCTGTTGCTCTGCCGGCTGCGGCTGCGGAGCAGGGGAGGGCTGTTGCGGCTTGGCCGGCGCAGTCTCTGCCTTTTGCTCCGGTTTCGCCTCGGGTGGCCTCGGCTCCGGTTGCTTTGTCTCGGGAGGCTTGGTCTCCGCCTGTTTGGTCTGCGGCGGTTCAGCCCTCTGTTGTTGCGGTTGTTCGGTCGGCTTGCTCGAGACGTCGAAGTCGAGCCTCGGCTCGGGCTTGTCCTCGGCAGGCTTCTCGACCGGCTTGGGCTCGGGCGCCGGCGGCGCTTCGTCGGCCGTCACGACATCGACGGCAACCTGCTGCTCGGGGGCATCGGCAAACGGGTGCACCTCGGCAAACAGCAGCACCGCTCCGGCCAGCACCACATGGGCGAGCACCGAAGCGGCAATGCCAGAACGATTCTGTAACCAGGGTGGCATCGCGAGACCGGGACAAAAGCTGCCCCAGCATAGCGCGTCACGCGGCGCGATGAAGCTGCGACATGGCGCCGGAGAGACCGAATTGAAGGCACTCTCGCCGGGATCCCATCCGCCGCGGCGTCAGAACACCAGCTGTCCGAGCGCGAACGCCAGCACCAGGAACAGCAGGAAGATCGCGATGGCGACGAAGAACAGCCAGCGAGAAATGGTCGCAGCGCCGCTGGCGATGCCGGTGAAGCCGAAGAATCCCGCCACCAACGAGATCACGAAGAAGATCAGGGCCCATTTCAACATAGAGGAAGTCTCTCGGTCGGTTTGCCGGCCGCCGGCGCGGCGGCCTGAGTTTCGCAGCAGGAACACGCGGACAGACCCGGAAGTTCCCGCGGTTGTGCTGCTTCACTCACAGGCCGGCGCCTGCCGTCTCCGTCCGAACGCGCCGGAGTCAGGCGCTGACGGCTTCCTTCTTCGGCCAATAACGCTCCTTGAGGTGGCGCTTGACCAGCTTGCCGGTCGGCGTGCGCGGCAGCTCGGCCTCGAAGTCGATCGTGCGCGGGCATTTGATCGGCGACAGCTTGGTACGGCAGAAGGCGATGAGGTCCGCGGCGCGGTCGTTGCCCGGCGGGACGCCGTCGCGCAGCTGCACCACGGCCTTGACCTCTTCGCCCATCTCCTCGTTCGGCACGCCGAACACCGCGACGTCGGCGACGTCGGGATGAGTCAGCAGCACGTCCTCGGTCTCCTGCGGATAGATGTTCACGCCGCCCGAGATGATCATGTAGCTCTTGCGGTCGGTGAGATACAGGAAGCACTCGGTGTCGAGATAGCCGACGTCGCCGAGCGTCGACCAGCCCTTCTCGTTGTAGGCGCGCTTGGTCTTCTCCGGATCGTTGTGATAGCTGAACTGCGGCGCGTCGGCGAAGTACACGGTGCCGATCTCGCCGGTCGGCAGTTCCTCGCCGTCTTCGCCGAGTATCTTGATGGTGCCGACCACGGACTTGCCGACGGTGCCGCGATGCGTCAGCCATTGCTGCGAGGTCGAGACCGTGACGCCGTTGCCTTCGGAGCCGGCGTAGTACTCGATCAGGATCGGCCCCCACCATTCGATCATCTTGGCCTTGACGTCGACCGGGCAGGGCGCGGCGGCGTGGATGGCGCCTTTCAGCGACGACACGTCGTAGCGCGTGCGGACGTCGTCGGGCAGCTTCAGCATGCGAACGAACATCGTCGGCACGAGCTGCGACTGCGTGACCTTGTACTTCTCGACCAGCGCCAGGAACTGTTCGGCGTCGAAATGCTCCATGATGATCGAGGTGCCGCCGAGCGTCGTTGCCATCATGTTGAAGCGCAAGGGAGCTGCGTGATACAGCGGCGCTGGCGACAGATAGATGCTGTTCTCGCTCATGCCGCACATCTTCTCGCACAGCACCCGCAGAAACGGATTCGGCTGATCGATGGCGTTGGCTTCGAACGCCTTCTTGATGCCCTTGGGCCGGCCGGTGGTGCCGGACGAATACAGCATGTCGGTGCCGGCGACTTCGTCGGCGATCGGCGTCTTGGGCTGCGCGGCGAGTTCCTTGTCCCACGACCGGAAGCCGGCCGCCGGCTCGTCGACCATGAAGAACTGCACGTTCGGCATTGCCGACACCAGCGGCGAGATCGCCTTGGTGCCGTGCGGCGAAGTGATCACGACCTTGGCGCCGCAATCCTGGACGATGTAGCCGATCTCGTCCTCGGTGAGATAGCGGCTGATCGCCGTGTAGTAGAGGCCGGAGCGCTGCGCGGCCCAGCAGATCTCCATGAATTCGAGCCGGTTTTCCATCAGCAGCGCGATGTGGTCGCCGGCCTTGAGCCCAAGCGCGCGGAACAGCTGCGTGCCCTGGTTCGAGTGCTCGTCGAGCTCGCGATAGCTGATGGCCTTGCCGGTGCCGGCCATCCGATAGGCGATCTTGTCCGGATTGGTGCGCGCGTGAATCGACGGGTGCGTCATGGTCGTTTCCTCGGTGGTGATGCGGCGGATTTTTCCGCTCTGTCGGTTTGTCCCGGCGCACTGCGCGAACGCGGCGCAACTGCCTACGGGCCTTGGTGGTATCGGTCGGGTAGCGACGGCACGTTGCGTGTCGCCCTCACCCCGACCCTCCCCCGCAAGCGGGGGAGGGGGAATTAGCTATTGTGTCGCGCAGCTGCCTGACTCACAGCGCGCTCCCTCTCCCGCTTGCGGGAGAGGGCTGGGGTGAGGGCGCCGCGCGCCACAGCGTTCGTGCTAAAGCCTCTCCACGATCGTCACGTTCGCCATGCCGCCGCCTTCGCACATGGTCTGCAGGCCGTAGCGCTTGTTGTGCTGCTTCAGGGCGTGGACCAGCGTGGTCATCAGCTTGGTGCCGCTGCCGCCCAGCGGATGGCCGAGCGCGATCGCGCCGCCATTGACGTTGAGCCGTGCCGGATCGGCGCCGGTGGCCTTCAGCCAGGCGGTCGGGATCGAGGCGAAGGCCTCGTTGACCTCAAATAGATCGATGTCGTCGATCTTCATGCCGGCCTTCTTCAGTGCGTATTCGGTGGCGGGCAGGGAGCTCCAGC
>NZ_BADD01000163.1 GCF_000333455.1 Rhodopseudomonas sp. B29 | reverse complement strand
CACTGAGGCCTTCGTGTTCGGCGCGCACGCGGCCCTTAACGCGGCGCTGCGGGCGGCGCGTGAGCACTCGGCGTGGTCGCCGGCAGCATCGCAGCCGACCATCGACCTGCTGCGTGGCGCACACGCCCGGCCACAGGCCAACCCCGCTGAAATTCTCGCCAGGCTGCAGCGGCTGATGGCCGAGGATGTCGGTCCGTTCCGCACCGAGGATAAGCTGCGCCGGGCCATTGCCGGCCTCGCCGATTTGCAACGAGAGGTCGGCGACACGCCATGGGCCGCCGGCTCCGGTTACGACAGTGTGCTGATCGACTGGCTCGATCTGCGCAACATGGTGTTGGTCGCTCAATCAGTCGCAATGCCTGCGCTGGCGCGGACCGAGAGCCGCGGCGCGCATCAACGCGAGGACTTCCCTAGCCTCGATCAGAACTGGAGGATCAATCAGGTGATCACGCGGTCCGGCGGAGAATTGGACATGACGACGATCGTGCCGCCGAGCCGAAAGGCCGCGGCATGAAGGCAACGCTGCAGATCCAGCGCGGCAGCGCCGGCGAGGCTCCGCGCCAAGAGGCATTCGAGGTCGATTTCGAGCCGGGCCAATCGGTGCTCGACGGTCTGCGCAGGCTGCGCGTCCAGACCGATCCGACGCTGGCCTTCCGCTACGCCTGCATCAACGCCAACGCCTGCAAGGAATGCATGATGCTGATCGACGGCGATGTCGATTACGCCTGCACGGTCCGGCTCAAGGAAGGCGTCACCACGCTGGCGCCGTTGCCGAAAAAGGCGCTGGTCCGCGATCTCGTGACCGAAATCGCCCCGCCGGACGAACGCCTGCATCGGCGTTGAGACGGAATGTTTCCCAAACGCCGCCGTCATCACCCGCGAATGCGGGTGATCCAGTATCCCAGAGCGCGTGTAACTAACAACGAGCTCTCTGCAATACTGGGTCGCCCGGTCAAGCCGGGCGATGACGCTGGTGATTGGGGCGATGGTGTTCAATAGCGACGACGCGGAAGTGGTACGGCGCCCGGGCGGCCTAGCGTTCTCAATCGCGGCACTCTAGACGATATTGCTATTCGCAATGAAGTCTGCTGCGTTATACGAGAGCGTAGGCCTGTCTGCCCCGTTTGAAATCGCTATAAGCTCCGCAGGCAAGCCGTCGGACTCACGCGGAATGAGACACAAAAGGATCGGCCGGTGAAGTCGCTCGGCCTCATCTTCGTTCTGGCCCTCGCGCTGTTCAGCTATGGGCTGTACATGGATATTACGCTGACCCGTTGCGTCCGCGGCTCGGTGACGGCGATGCTGGGGCTCTGCTCTCAGGGGGAGTGACGTCGTCCAAAACCCACGTGCGCGACTTCCGTAGTTTCAAGATGTAGCCACTTGGCTGGAGGTCGATCGATGCAGGGCGGCGAGGGGTTTTACGACAGGGTCGCGGTGTTCGGTGGCTTTGCCGATCTGATGAACCCTGATTTGTACTCGCCGTTGCCCGATGATTGGTGGATCGGGCTCGCCGATATCGTCGAGTCGACGCAGGCGATCGCGGCCGGGCGCTACAAGGCCGTCAACATGGCGGGCGCCGCCGTCATCGCGGCCGTCACCAACGCGCTTGGCGAGCGTGAATTCCCATTCGTCTTCGGTGGTGATGGCGCCAGCTTCGCAGTCGGACCGGTGGACCTTGACGCCGCGCGAGATGCCATGGCCGCGACCGCTGCGTGGACACGCGACGAACTCGGTCTGGCGATGCGCATCGCGCTGGTGCCGGTGACGGCTGTTCGGGAGCAGGGACTCGACATCCGCGTGGCGCGGTTCGCGCCGTCGCCGCATGTCAGCTACGCGATGTTTTCCGGCGGCGGATTGGGGTGGGCCGAGACCGCGATGAAGCGCGGCGAATTCGCGTTCGAGCCGGCGCCGCCCGGCATCGCGCCGGATCTCTCCCGTCTGTCGTGCCGCTTCGAAACCGTGCCATCGGCACAGGGCGTG
>NZ_BADD01000164.1 GCF_000333455.1 Rhodopseudomonas sp. B29 | reverse complement strand
CGCAGATCAACCAGGCCATACAGCAGCTCGACAAGGTCGGCCAGCAGAACGCCAGCGCGTCGGAGCAGGTGTCTTCGACCTCTGAAGAACTCGCCTCGCAAGCCGAGCAGCTGCAGTCGACCATCGCGTTCTTCCGCATCGACGAGAGCGGCGCGAAGGTGCGCACTGCGCCGATCGACAAGGCGGTGAGCCAGCTGCGCAGCAAGGCCGCCCATATGGCTGCGGTCGACCGCGGACCGGCCAAGAAGCCGGCTTCCAAACCACAGCGTCAGCTCAAGGCGGCGGGCGGCGGCGGCTTCGCCTTCGCGCTCGACGATAGCGAGGACGACCGCGACGCGGACTTCCAGCGCTGACCAAAGCCGATGTCATCGCGCTCAGACAACGAGCGCGATGACAGGCCGGACATCTGATTAAGCTAACTAAACAGCGGGCCGACTCTGACGGCGTTTCGGTCGACCGGCGGCCCCTGTCCCTTGAACCTGCACGAGTCCCGCGTGATGCAAGAAGCCAATCGCCAATTATCGGATCGGCAGTTCAAGTCGATCGCCGAACTGATCGAAGGGCAGGTTGGCATCAGGCTGCCGCACGCCAAGCGGCTGATGCTCGAAGGCCGGCTGTTCAAGCGGGTCCGAGCGCTGAAATTCGACGGCGTGGGTGAATACGTCGATCATTTGTCGGACGAAGATGCGCTCGAGACCGAGCTGACGCATCTCATCGACGTCGTCACCACGAACAAGACCGACTTCTTTCGCGAACCACAGCATTTCGACTTCATGCGAAAGGTCGCTGTGCCCGATCTGCTGAGGCAGCACGGCCGCAAATCGCGCGATCTCAAGATATGGAGTTCGGCCTGTTCCACCGGCATGGAGGCCTACACCATCGCGATGGTGCTGGACGATATGATCCGCACCGGATCGCGCTTTCACTTCCGGATCCTCGGCACCGACATCTCGACTGCGGTGCTCCGCGTCGCGGCCGCCGCGATCTACAACCGCGACACGATCGAGCCGGTGCCCGAGGAATTCGCCAAGCGCTACTTTCTGAAGCCGCGCGATCGGCAACGCACCGAGGTTCGCGTCGTGCCGGAGCTGCGGCGCCTCGCTCACTTCATGCGCATGAATCTGATGGACAACGCGTATCCGGTCGATCGCGACGTCGACATCATCTTCTGCCGCAACGTTCTGATTTATTTCGACCGCGAGACCCAGCGCCGTGTCGTGCAGCGGCTCGCCTCGCATCTGCGTCCGGGCGGCTATCTGCTGGTAGGACATTCCGAATCGATGATCCACAGCGCCCTGCCGGAGTTAAGGCAGGTGCAACCAACGATCTTTAAAATCTAACCGGTTGCGGCCCGGCCGGCTGGCACGCTCGGTGCGTGATGCTATCCGGAATAGGCGTGTGACCGACGATTGGCGCGGCGAGTTCGAAAGCCGAAGGGGCAACTCAGATGACGAAGAAACCGATCAGCGTGCTCATCGTCGATGATTCCGCCTCGGTGCGTCAGATCCTGACCAACATCCTGAGCGAGGACTCGGAGATTGCCGTGATGGGAACGGCGTCGGATCCGTTCGTCGCGGCGAAGCGGCTGCAAGAAGAAATACCCGACGTCATCATTCTCGACATTCAGATGCCGCGGATGGACGGCATCACGTTCCTGCGCAAGATCATGGCGCAGCGCCCGATTCGGGTGGTGATCTGTTCGTCGCTGACGGCCGAGGGATCGGACCTGATGTTCGAGGCGTTCGAGGCCGGGGCGGTCGACATCGTGCCGAAGCCGCGGATCGATACGCGTCAGGCGTTGTGGGAGAGTTCGGGCCGGCTGCGCGAAGCCGTCAAGTCGGCGGCACGCGCGCGCGTGCGGCCGCGTGCTGCGCGCCGCGTCATCGAACAGAAGCTCACCGCGGACGCCATCATCCCGCCGCCGGTGATGGGCCGCAACCGCCCGACCACCGAGCGGATCGTTTGTATCGGCGTGTCGACCGGCGGCACCGAGGCGCTGCACGACGTGCTCGAGGTGCTGCCGCCGAACTGCCCCGGCATTCTGATCGTCCAGCACATGCCGCAAGGCTTCACCGCGGCCTTCGCCAAGCGCCTCAATTCGGGCTGCGTGATCAACGTCAAGGAAGCCGAGGACGGCGATCCGGTGTTGCCGGGGTGGGCCTATATCGCGCCCGGCGGACGGCACATGCTGCTGCAACGCACCGGGATGCGCTACAGTATCGCCATCAAGGACGGCCCGCCGGTGTCGCGGCATCGGCCGTCCGCCGACGTCCTGTTCCGTTCAGCCGCGCAGCATGCGGGCGCCAACGCGCTCGGCGTCATCATGACCGGCATGGGCGACGACGGCGCACGCGGCTTGCTCGAAATGCGTAAGCTGGGCGCCACGACACGTGCCCAGGACGAGGAAAGCTGCGTGGTGTTCGGCATGCCCAAAGAGGCGATCGAATGCGGCGCGGTCGAGAAGGTCGTCTCGCTCAGTCAGATTCCCCGCGAAATCATGATGTGGCAGCAGACCGCTCAGCCGGTTCTGACGGACTGATGCAGTGACGTCATCCCATCATCAGCTCGCCGACGCGATCACATCGATCGAACAGGTTTCGTCGCGCATCGAAAACACATTCGCGCAGGTCGGCGGACAGCTCGGCGAAGGTCACACCATCTTTCAGGGCTTGAACGAGTCGCTCAGCGCTTTGTCGGGCGAGTTGTCCAGCGCCCAAATCGAAGGCGCCTCGGGGGCGCTGCAGGACATCGCCCGACGGCTCAACGATCTCGCCGAGGCATTGCCGGCGGAGACCGCGCTGCTCGACCGACTGCGTACCACCGTGATCGAATCCGGAGGGTTGCTCAAGCAGTTGGCGAAGCAGATCGGGATGATCATGATCATCGCCCGCAGCGCCAAGATCGAATCCGCGTCGCTCGAGAGTGCCCGCGGAAACTTCGTCGCTTTCACGCAGGAGGCGTTCGATCTCGGCAAGAGCGTGCAGGTGTCGATCGAAAGCTGTGTGCGTGATCAGCAGATGCTGGCGGCCGCGGTGGAGACGGCGTGGGGGCGGCAGGCCGAATTCGAGCGCTGCTATCGGCCGCAGCTCGGCGCTTCGACCACCGACCTGCGTTCGGCTTTCGTCGACCTCGAGCAACAGCGCAGGAGCAGCGTCCATATCGCCGACCTCGCCGGCGGCAGCGCGCGCAAGATCAGCGACGTGGTTGGGCGATCGATCGTCCTGCTGCAAGCCGGCGACAGTACGCGTCAACGGCTGGAGCATGTCAGCGAGGCCGTCGAGCGCGCGATCGACCTGACGCCGAGCCTGGTGCCCGGCATGACGCCGGCCGCCACGCTCGATCGGCTGATCGTCAAACTCGAAGCCTCGCAATTGAAGGACGCGCAGCACGAATTCGACAGCGGCATCGCCGAAATCGTGCGCTCGCTCTCGACCATCATTTCCGAAGTGTCGCTGCTGATCGAGCGCGGTCGCTCTCTGCACGGCGGCAAGGACGGTGATTCGTCGTTCCTGGTCCGCGTCCGCGCCACGCTGGCGCAGGCCTCGAAGCTGATCGCGATGTGCGAGGATGGCGGCCGCTCGACCGACGAAGCATTGGGCGTGGTCGAGAGTACTCTGGCGAAGTTCCGCGATGCCATCGCCAACCTGGCGGACTCCATCGTCGACATCACGCTGATCGGCATGAATGCGAGTCTGAAAGCCGGTCATCTCGGCGAGAAGGGGCGGGCGTTCGTGGTCATCGCCAACGAGATGAAGCTGACGGCGGACCACATGGGCGGCGTGGCGTCGCGGCTCGAGCCGCTGCTGGTCGGAATCGGTGGCGCCGCCGACGAACTCCGAGCGACCCGGTCGCGCAGCGAGCAGAACGAGCTGAGCCACATGGAAGCCGAGATCCTCCAGGCGCTGCGCGAAGTCGAAGCCGGCAACGAGCGGCTCGGCGGCCTGATCCTCCGCCTGGTCGAGGAGGGCGGCGAATTCGACCGGGTCATGAACGGTGCGATGGAGCAGATGACAGCGCTCGGCGCCGGCGTGTCGGCCCTGCCGGCGGTGGCCGAGAGCCTCGAAAGCGCGGCGGGCGATCTCGGCGACGCCGTCGTCGATCCGAACGATGAAGCGGTGCTGGACCAGCTCTACGCCCGCTACACCATGGAGCGCGAGCGCGACGTCCACCGCAATGTCCTGCGCGGCTTCGGCATCGCCACCAATGAACCGGAGCCGGCAGCAGCGGAGTGCGACTTCGAGCTGTTTTAAGGGCGCTCTGCGAAGGTGCATCGGCCACGGCTGATTGGGCCGGAGCAACTGCAGCCAAGTGGGCTGATTGCCGCGCTCAACGCGCTCTGTCTCGAGAGCGTCGAATTCAAACCGGCGCTGGCGCAAACGTAAAACTCTCGGCCGGATCAGCCCAGATGGCGGTTACCGATTCGATCGTCGCCGAAATTATTTCGTGCGCCCCGATCCAACCGGCATGATGCCGTCCATCGTCCCCCGAGGATAACTTCCGGACAATGAGCGTCGCGTTTTTGCGGACTTGATCGCAAGCGCAGATTGAATTCTAAGATGTCGCACTCCTACGGTGCTTCGTCGAGGACTTCGGCTCGACCGCGCCCCTCCGCCGCAGCCGGATGCCGGCGCTCGACTGATGGCCATGCGATTCACCTTTATTCACGCCGCCGACCTTCACATCGACAGCCCGCTGGCCGGGCTTCGGACCAAGGACGAGGACGTTGCGCAGCGGTTCGCCGCGGCCGGACGCAAAGCCGTCCAGGCGCTGGTCGACGAGACCATCGCCAGTGGCGCCGCATTCCTGATCATCGCGGGCGACATTTTCGATGGCGACTGGAAGGACGTCACCACCGGGCTGTTCTTCGTCGGTGCGCTCGGCGCGCTGCATCGCGCCGGGATTCCGGTGTTGATCATCAAGGGCAATCACGACGCCGCAAGCCTGATGTCGCGTGAGCTGCCCTACCCGGACAGCGTCACGGTGTTTCCGACCAAGGCCGCGACCGTCGAACTCGAGAGATATCGCGTAGCGCTGCACGGCCGCAGCTTCGCCGACCGGGTCAATGCCGATTTCGTCGCCGGCTATCCGGCGCGCCGCGAAGGCTGGCTCAATATCGGCCTGCTGCACACCTCGCTCGACGGCACCCGCGGTCACGAAGGTTACGCGCCGTGCAGCCTCGATGACCTCAAGCGGTTCGGCTACGACTACTGGGCACTGGGGCACGTCCACGCCGCCGAGATCGTCAGCCGCGATCCATGGGTGGTGTTTCCGGGCAATCTACAGGGCCGCAGCGTGCGCGAAACCGGACCCAAGGGCGCGATGCGCGTCACCGTCGAGGACGGTCGCATCGTCGACGTCACGCCGCTGGCGCTCGACAGCGCGCGCTGGGCGCAGCTGACGATCGATCTATCCGGCTGCGCCGACGAAGCGCAGATTCCGACGCTGGTCAGCGAACGGCTCGCCGAGCTGCATCGACGAAGCGAAGGCCGCGCGCTGGCGGTCCGTGTGACGCTGACAGGCGCGACGCCGCTACACGACAAGTTGCTGGTGCACCGTGAGACGCTGCAGGACGATCTACGCGCAGGCGCGCTGCAGCTCGCCGCCGATTGCTGGATCGAGCAGCTCAAGATCAAGACCTCGATGCCGGCGCGCGCCGCGGCCGCCGAGCCGACTGGTGACGATATCGACGTCGCCGCCCTGCTCGCCGAAGGCGCGCAGGATCCCGCCTTTGCCGCGGCGCTGGCCGAGCTGGCCGAGACTGTCAAGGCGAAGCTGCCGCGCGATCTGCATGATGAGTTCGACGCTTCCGAACTTCTCGCCAGCCTGAGTGACGATGCGCGCGCGCTGCTGACCGGAGAATTGTCGTGAGGATCGAGCGGCTGGCGCTGGAGCGCTACGGCCTCTTCACCGACCGCGTGCTGTCGTTCGCACCGCAGGCGTCGCTGCACGTCGTTCTCGGCGCCAACGAAGCCGGCAAGACCTCGGCACTGACAGCGATCGGCGATCTGTTGTTCGGCTTCGGCGCCCGCACCGATTACGATTTCAAGCACGACAGCAAGCTGCTGCGGATCGGCGGCAGCTTCTGCCACTCCGACGGCCGGCTGATCGCGGCGCGCCGGCGCAAGGGCAACAAGAACACGCTGCTCGATGCCGACGATCGTGCGCTGCCCGACGATCACTTCGCGCCCCTGCTCGGCGACGTCTCGCGCGTCACCTTCGACCGTGAATTCGGCATGACCTCGCAGGCGCTGCGCGAAGGCGGCACCAAGCTGATCAGCGCCGGCGGCGATCTCGCCGAAACGCTGGCGGCGAGCTCGGCCGGCATGGCCGAGCTGTCGCGGATCAAGGACCGGCTGCAGCAGCAGGCCGATGATCTGTTCACGCCGCGCAAATCCGGCAGCAAGCCGTTCTATCTCGCGGCCGACCGCCGCGACGCGGCCGATAAAGAGCTGCGCGATGCCATTGTCACCAGCGAGGCACTGCGGCAACTCCAAACCGCCGTGCAGGACGCCGAGGCGCAGCTGGAGCGGCTGAAGACCGAGCACGCCGCCTGCGGCGGCAGGCTTTCGCGGTGGCAGCGAACGCAGCGGGTGCGTTCGCAACTCGCCCGGCTCGATCGCATCGAGACCGAACTTCAGGCACTTGCCGATCTACCGGTCGTGACCGAGCAACGGCTCGCCGAGTGGCGTTCCGCGCTCGACGGCAAGACCGCGCTGGAGGCCGAGATCGCCGCCGTCGACGCCGCTGCCGCGGCAGATGCCGCCGAGCTGGCAACGATCGACGTCGACGAGGCGCTGCTCGCGGAAGCCGCTGCGATCGAGGCGCTGCGCGAGCGGCTCGGCGCGGTGCGGAAAGCGGCGGCCGATCTGCCGCGGCGCCGTCACGACCGCGCCGTCGCCGAAGCGGCGCTGGACGATTGTGCGCGCCGTCTCGGCCTTCCGTCCCATGTCGAGCTGCTGACTTCCCTGCCGACCGAGCCAGCGCTCGCCGACGCCCGTGACCGCCTCGAGAAGATGCGGCGCATCACTCAGGAGCTGGCTGAACTCGAAGCTCGGCACGCGCGGGCGAAGCGTGAGCTCGACAGTGCCGCCGCGACCGGCGACGATCCTCATCTCGTCGATCTGGAGCCGCTGCGCCAGCGCTTCGAGGCGCTCGGCGATGTTCCGGCGCAGGAGGATCGTTTGCGCCGGGAGCGGGCTGCGCTCGCGGTCGAATTCGAGGCGATCGGCAACGCACTCGCCGCGCTCGATCCGGCGCCGGGTCCGCTCGACCGGGTGCGCGCGCTGCCGGTACCCGACCGCGCCGTCATCACCAAATTCGCCAGCGCGTTCGAACTCAGCGAAACCGAATTGAAGCGACTCGATGCTGAGATCGCCAAGTACGATGCGGCGATCACTGCTTCCGAAGCGGAGCTGGCCAAACTGTCGAGCGCCGGCGCGGTGCCGACCAAGGCTGATCTGATCGCCGCCCGGCAGACTCGCGACGACCGCCTCGGCGCGCTCTACGATGGGCTCGATGGCGATCGCGGCGAACGCCGACTCCGGTTCGACGATGTCGCCGAAGCGTCGCGCACTATCGACGGCATCACCGACTCGCTGCTGAGCGATACCGGACGCGCCGCCTTGCACGAGGACACGCAGCGGCGGCTTGCGGAAACACGTAGCGAGCGCGAGCTCGTCGACGAAAAGCGCGTAGGCTTGCAGCAGGGACTTGCTGATATCACCGAACGCTGGACCAAGGCCTGGGCCGCATCGGAACTGCAGCCGTCGGGTGCGGCCGAGATGCTGCGTTGGCGCGACCGGCTCGACGAGATCATCGCCAGACTGGCGAAGTGTGACCAGCAGCGTGCGGGCATCGCCGCGCAGGAGATGGCACTCGGCGACGGCAAGGCGGCGATCGTCGGCTTTCTCGACAGCGTCGGCCGCCAGCCCGACGCGAACGCGGCGGCCGGCGTGCTGTATCGCGAGGCCAAGGGGCGATACGATCAGTTGGTCGCGGCCTGGAGCGACGCCAAGGCGCGCGCCGCGACCCGAGACCGGATCGCGCGCGATCTGGCAGAAGCCGAGGCCGCGCGCCTGGACTGCGAGCGCCAACTCGCCGAGCTGCGCCAGCATTGGCCGCAAACCATGACGGCGATCGGGCTTGGCGCCGATGCCTCGCCGGCTCAGGCCGAAGCCGCGCTGACGGTGTGGAATTCGGTCGGCGTGCCGCGCGCCAACTACGAGCGCGAGGGCCGCAGCGTCGATACCATCACGTCGGACCTGCAGGAGTTCGACCGCGATGTCGCCGATCTCGTTGGCCGGGTCGCGCCGGATCTGATCAGGCTTGCGGCCCAGGACGCCGTTGCGCGCGTCGGCGAGCGGCTGGTGGAGGCGCGCCGCGCCAGCGAAGCCTGCCGCCGCCTGCACGACAACGCTGCCAAGCGGGCGATCAGCCTCGGCGCGCTGGCGACCAAACTCGCCGCGACCACTGAGATGCTGCAGCGCGCCGGCGAGGCGTTGGACGCCGAGATCACCGCGGTGCCGGAGCTGCTGTCGCGGCTTGGCTTCCGGCTGCAATTGCAGACCGAACAAACGGAGCTCCGGCGGCAACTGCTCGAGGTTGCCGACGGCCACGACGAGACCGCGCTTCGACAGGAACGCGAGGGCATCGATTTCGACCGGCTGCAGGCCGACATCGCCAGCGCCACCGAGCAACAGGCGCAATTGCTCAAGGACATCTCGGACGCCTCCGCGACGCTGTATCAGCGCCAGCGCGAATTGGAGACGCTGACCAAGGGCCGCGACGCTGCGGGTGCCGCCGTTCGGCGCCGCGAGGCCGCCGCCGAGCTGATCGGCGTCGCCGAGAGCTGGCTGCTACGCGCGGCGTCGGCGCTGCTGGCCCGCCGCGTGGTCGAGCTGCACCGTGCCAAGGTGCAGGATCCGATGGTCGCCCGCGCCGGTGAACTGTTCGCGCTGGCGACGGCGGATGCGTTCGCGGGATTGGGGATCGATTACGGCGATCAGGACGAGCCGACGCTGGTGGCGCGTCGCGCCTCGGGCGAGCGCGTCTCTCTGCCCGGGCTGAGCGAAGGCACGCGCGATCAGTTGTTCCTGGCGCTGCGGCTGGCGCTGCTCGAACGCCGCGCGTCCGAGCCGCTGCCGTTCATCGGCGACGATCTGCTCGCCAGCTTCGACGACAGGCGGACTGTGGCGACGTTGCGCCTGCTCGCCGAGGCGGGCCGGCAGCGCCAGATGATCCTGTTTACTCATCACCGCCATGTCGCCGAGCTCGCGGCGACGGTCGATGGTCACCAAGTCGATCTCATCGAACTGTAACCTCCGCAGCGATCGGCATCGCAGCCTCGGCTGTTAGGGTAGTGCATCGACTAAGAGCCGCGCCGTCTCTCCGTCTTTTTGCTGCCCGCATCTCCGATCCCCAGCGCCTTGATCCGCGACGCCAGGGTCGTCGGCTTCAGCTCCAGCATTGCGGCCGCGCCGTCGTCGCCGAAAATCTTGCCGTTGCTGGCGCGCAGCGCGGCGACGATGTTGCTGCGTTCGAGGTCGCGGAGCTCGGTGGCGGTCATCACCGTGGGGCGCGGCTCGGGCTTTTGGCGGCTGCTGCCGGCTGTGAGCTGTGCCGAGGCCGCGGGCTCCGGCAGATCGAGCCGCAGCCTGCCGTTCTGCGCCAGAATCGTCGCGCGCTCGATGATGTTTTGCAGTTCGCGCACGTTGCCGGGCCAGTCGTAGCGCATCAGCCGGCGGACATCGCCTTCGGACAGGCGCAACGCGGCTCCGGGCTCAGGCCGCTCGCTGGCGAGGAAGTGCTGCGCCAGCAGCGGAATGTCCTCGCGGCGCTCGCGTAGCGGCACCGAGTGAATCGGAAACACGTTGAGGCGGAAATACAGGTCTTCGCGGAAGCGGCCGCGTTGTACTTCCTGCTTGAGATCGCGGTTGGTCGCGGCGATCAGGCGGACATCGACATTGCGGGTGCGCTCGTCGCCGACGCGCTCGAAATTGCCTTCCTGCAGCACGCGCAGCAGCTTGCCCTGCAGCTCGAGCGGAATTTCGCCGACCTCGTCGAGAAACAGTGTTCCACCGTCGGCGAGCTCGAACCGGCCGATACGGTCGCGCAACGCGCCGGTGAACGCGCCGCGGGTATGGCCGAAGAACTCGCTCTCGAACAATTCGCGCGGGATCGCGGCGCAATTGACGCGGATCAGCGGACGGCCGCTGCGCGTACTCGCCTCGTGGATGGCGCGAGCGATCAGCTCCTTGCCGGTGCCGGATTCACCGGTGATCAACACAGCCGCCGTTGTGGGCGCCACCAGCTTGACCTGCCGCAGCGTGGTCTGAATCGCCTCGCTTTGGCCGATGATGCCGCGCGGATTGGTCTCGGTGCGGATCTCTTCCTGCAAGTAATCGTTTTCGAGCTGCAGTCGTTCGCGTAAGCGATCGACCTCGGCGAGCGCGGCGTGGAGTTTGTCGTCGGCTTCGCGGCGCTGGCTGACGTCGCGGAACACCACCACGGCGCCGGCGACGTCGCCGGCACGATCGCGGATCGGCGTCGAGGTGTACTCCACCCACACCGGCCGGCCGTCCTTGCGCCAGAACACTTCGCCGTCGACGGTGTGGACTGCGCCGTCGCGGAACGCCGCATAGATCGGGCAGTCGTGGTCCGGATAGGGCCGGCCGTCGTGATGAGTATGATGCATCACCGCGTGGATCGACTGGCCGACCAATTCGTCGGCGGTCCAGCCGAGCATGCGCTCGGCGGCCGGATTGACGAAGGTGGCTTTGCCCTCGGCGTTGACGCCGTAAGATGCCCTCGCCGGCGGCCGTCAGGGATCAGTTGTTTCTCGCGCTCGATCTCCTGAAACATCTGCTCGACGCGTTGCCAAGCCGGCAGGCCGTCATGGATGTAGTCGTCGGCGGCGGCATCGAGATCGCGGCGATGGCGCTGCTCGAGATCGTGCATGGTCAGCAGCAGCAGGGTCCGGCCGCCCGTCGTGAGCCGGCAAGCGGCGTATTCGACGCGCAGCGGCGTGCCCGAGGCATGCAGCGGCGTCAGGCTGTGTGACCAGTAGGCACCGCGATCGAGCACCGCTTGGGTGAAGACGATCAGTGCGGGGAATTGCGCGGCCTCGTGCAGCGCACTGATGCGCGTCGCCAGCAGCTCGGCGCGGGCGCGGCCGAGCAGGGCGCAGGCTGCGGCGTTGACGTCGAGGATGGCGTCGGCGCTGGGATCGAGCAGCAGCGCAGCTTCCGGCAGGGCATCGAATGCCAGCGCGCGCAGCGGCTTCGAGGTGTCCTGAACGTCTTTGTCCAGCGGCGCAAGCTCCATTGCGAGCTCCGAAAATTCGTAATCGACCTACGAATTTTCGTATAATACGAAATTTCGTAGATGCCAAATCGTGCCGCCTGTCTGACTTTGCTTGCGAAATCTCCTGCGAAGCGCTGGCATACTCCTTGCGTAATCGAGCCCGACGTCACCGCAGGAGGGCTCATGTCCACGTTCGACAATCCGTTCGATCCCGACCGTCGCCTCGGCGCAGGCTGTAGCTGCGGCCGGCATGCCAATGAAGCCGAGCACGCTGCCGACGCAGCGGCGCTGGCGCCGCAGCCGATGCTCGAGAGCGAAGACAAGCGATTCGAGGGCGTCGTTGCCTCGGCCGTGATGCGCGCGATGTTTCCGCAAGACGCCTCGCGTCGCGCATTTCTGAAAGCGGTCGGCGCCGGCACCGCGCTGGCGGCGTTGTCGCAGTTTTTCCCGCTCGCGACTGCCACTGAGGTATTCGCCCAAGGCGGTCCGCTGGAAAAGAAAGACCTGAAGGTCGGCTTCATCCCGATTACTTGCGCGACGCCGATCATCATGGGCGCGCCGATGGGCTTTTATGCCAAGCACGGCCTCAACGTCGAAGTCGTCAAGACCGCGGGCTGGGCGGTGGTGCGCGACAAGACGATGAACAAGGAATACGACGCCGCACACATGCTGGCGCCGATGCCGATCGCCATCACGCTGGGGCTCGGCGCCAATGCGGTGCCGTTCACCGTGCCGGCGATCGAGAACATCAACGGCCAGGGCATCACGCTCGCCACCAAGCACAAGGACAAGCGCGATCCGAAGCTGTGGAAGGGCATGAAGCTCGCGGTGCCGTTCGACTACTCGATGCACAATTATTTGCTGCGCTACTATCTGGCCGAGCATGGCATCGATCCGGATCAGGACGTCCAGATCCGTTCGGTGCCGCCGCCCGAGATGGTCGCCAATCTGCGCGCCGACAACATCGACGGCTTCCTTGCGCCCGACAACATCTGCCAGCGAGCCATCTATGACGGCGTCGGCTTCATGCACATCCTGTCCAAGCAGATCTGGGACGGGCATCCATGCTGCAGCTTCGCCGCCAGCCGCGAATTCATCACCACGGCGCCGAATTCGTTCGCGGCGCTGACCCGCGCCATCGTCGACGCCACCGCCTATGCGTCGAAGGCGGAAAACCGCAAGTCGATCGCCCAGGCGATCGCGCCGGCCAACTATCTCAACGCGCCGGAGACGGTAATCGAGCAGTCGCTCACCGGCACCTACGCCGACGGTCTGGGTGAGGTGAAGGTCGATCCGAAGCGCGTCGATTTCGATCCGTTCCCCTGGCAGTCGTTCGCGGTGTGGATCATGACCCAGATGAAGCGCTGGGGCCAGATCAAGGGCGACGTCGATTACAAGGCGGTCGCCGAGCAGGTCTATCTCGCCACCGACACCGCCAAGGTGATGAAGGAGATGGGGCTGACGCCGCCGGCCACCGCGTACAAGTCCTTCACCGTGATGGGCAAGAGCTTCGATCCCGACAAGCCGGACGACTACCTCGCGAGCTTCAAGATCAAAAAGGCCTGAGGCAATGGCGAAGTCTCTCACCCTGCGCGCGGCCGTGGTGTCGCTCGTGCTGTTCGCCTGCTTCATCGGCGCGTGGCATCTCGCCACGCGCGGCACCGGCTCCACAGCAGCGATGAGTCCCGAATACGCCAAGCTGATGGGGCTGACGGCGACGCAGGGCAAATCGGCGATGCCGGGACCGCTCGACGTCGGCGTCAAGCTGCTGCAGCATCTCCGGCACCCGTTCTACGACAACGGGCCGAACGACAAGGGCCTCGGCATCCAGCTCGGCTATTCAATCGCCCGGGTGGCGGCCGGTTACTTGCTCGCCGTGATCGTGGCGATCCCGCTCGGCTTCCTCATCGGCATGTCACCGCTGATGAGCAAGGCGCTCGATCCGTTCATCCAGGTATTGAAGCCGATCTCGCCGCTCGCCTGGATGCCGCTGGCGCTCTACACCATCAAGGACTCCGGCCTCTCGGCGATCTTCGTCATCTTCATCTGTTCGATCTGGCCGATGCTGCTGAACACCGTGTTCGGCGTAGCCTCGGTGCGCAAAGAGTGGGTCAACGTCGCGCGCACGCTCGAAGTCGGCACCGTGCGCCGCGCTTTCACGGTGATCCTCCCCGCTGCTGCTCCGACCATCCTCACCGGAATGCGGATTTCCATCGGCATCGCCTGGTTAGTCATCGTCGCCGCGGAAATGTTGGTAGGGGGTACGGGTATAGGGTACTTCGTCTGGAACGAATGGAATAATTTATCGATCGTGAATGTGATTATCGCGATCTTGGCGATCGGGGTGGTCGGGATGTTGCTCGATCAGGTCCTCGCGCAGTGCACTCGTCTTGTGACGTTTCCGGAGTGAGCGCGATGACCGACAAGTTCATCTCGATCGAAGGCATCGCCAAGCGCTATCCGGCGGCCGGCGGCGGCCAGACGACGATCTTCGAGGATCTGTGGTTGTCGCTGCCGCGCGGCGAGTTCGGCTGCGTGATCGGGCATTCGGGCTGCGGCAAGACCACGGTGCTCAACATTCTTGCCGGG
>NZ_BADD01000165.1 GCF_000333455.1 Rhodopseudomonas sp. B29 | reverse complement strand
CCACGACATCTAAGAACGCGTACGTGTTATTTCCGTACCTCATCGCCAATGATTTTTTAGGCAGGAAAGACGGCAAGCCGACTCGCTACGTAATTGATTTTAAGGATTTGGATGTTTTGGGCGCGGGCGCGTACCCAGATTTGTTTGAAAGGGTCAAGGCCACGGTTCTGCCGGCGCGTACAGCGGCCGCAAAGAAAGAAGCGAAACGCAATAAACCGTTGCTGGACGAAAACCCAAAGGCAAAGGTCAACGTCCACCATGCAAATTTCCTAAAGCGTTGGTGGTGTCTTTCCTATCGGCGAACTGAGCTGATGGACCTTATAGCCACTTTGCCGCGTTACATCGTTTGTGGAAGGGTGACGAAGCGTCCAATATTCGAGTTTGTATCATCTGATATTCATCCTAGCGATGCGCTCTCTGTCTTCCCATTGCAAGACGACTATTCGTTTGGAATTTTGTCGTCGGAGGCGCATTGGGCATGGTTCACCGAGCGCTGCTCGACTTTGACCGAAAGATATAGGTACACGTCCAATACAGTGTTCGACAGTTTCCCTTGGCCGCAAGCCCCGCAGTTGGATGCGGTCAAGGCAGTGGCCGCCGCTGCGCGGAAGCTGAGACAAGTTCGACGAGGGCTTTGCGAGAAACATGATTTGTCGTTGCGGGAGCTTTATCGTTCGGCAGAGTTGCCCGGCAATCATCCGCTCGACGAAGCACAGGCAGCCCTCGATAGTGCCGTCCGCAAAGCCTACGGCATGACGGCCAGGGCCGACCCGCTGAAATTCTTGTTTGATCTGAACCAGTCGCTTACGACGATGGAAGAGCAAGGCGAGCCGATTGTCGGCCCAGGCCTTCTTCCGGCTTTTGCAGCAGATAAGAGTCTCCTTTCTGACGATTGCTTGCGGATGCCGTAGCTCGGGCGCGGGATGGTGGCACTGAAGCCCATCTGTTGGAGCATTCGTTCGGCCTCGTACCTGACGGCGAAGCCGCACGTTCACCGCGCAGTCGGCGTTGAACACCTACAGATACACGACGTGCGCAGCGCCGACCTCGCGGGCGAGGTTGAGGGTGATGAGCGCCTGGGTTCCTCGCCGGTGGCCGGGGTCGAGCAGGAACAGCGCGCGCACGCCGGCGAGTCGCGGACCGACGCGCAGACCCGTTGCAACCGCGCCCCGCAGCGACATGCCTCGCCATCCTTCCCACGCCCTTCATTTCCCCGGCGACTATGTTATGCGAAGCGCCTTGCGAGGCGATGGACTGATGCGGAGCGTTTTGAAGGGGGCGATTTGCGGGGCGGTTGCGGTGGTGGTCGCGCTCGTGAGCCATGGTGCCGATGCTGGCGGCTGGGACACCGTGCTCAGGTTCGTGCATCGGACCGGCAATTGCGGGGCCGGCAAGGAGGTGCTCGCTTCGCTGTACTCGATCGGAACGCGGACCAGCAGCGGGGAGCCGATGAGGCACGACAGCCTCACGGCGGCGTCTCACGAGTACCCGCTGGGAACCACCGTCACGATCGTCAATCCGGTGAACGGCCGCACCTGCCAGATCCGCATCAACGATCGCGGACCGTATGGAAAGCCGCGCGATCTGGGCGTCAAGATCGACTTCGCGCCCGGCGCGGCGAAGTGCCTCGGCATGCGGGGCACGCAGTACGTCTGTCTGCCGGGTGACGACGCCATCGAACTGGCAGGTGTCCCGCACATCCTCGACGGCGGCACGATCGAGATCAACGGCACGAAAATCCGGTTGCAGGGCATCGACGCGCCGGACAGCGATCAGGTCTGCGTCGACGAAACAGGGACGGGGTGGACCTGCGGCCTTGCGGCGCGCGATGAACTGATCAAGCGCTTCGGCGACAAGTCGTGGACCTGCCAGGTGGCCGGCCGCGACAAGGTCGGCAGATCGCTGGGGAGTTGTGCGGTCGGCACCGAGAGCGTCGCGGACTGGATCGTGCGCGCAGGCTGGGCCCTGGCGGTCGCGGGGTCTTTGCAGGCCTACGAGTCGTCGGAGGCGATCGCCCGCGAGGCGCAGGCGGGTCTGTGGTCGGGCGCATTCATCGCGCCTGCGGACTGGCGCGGTCGCACCCGTCGCACCCAGATCGTCGGGGCGGACAGGGCGCCGAGCTCCGCGACGGAGATCCTGCTCGGCGCCGCCACCACCGCCGACCCGCCATCTTCGGACTGCACCATCAAGGCGAGTTTCGGCTGGCTCGGCAAGTGCACCATCCAGCGACCCGGCGGCCGGTCCTACGCCAAGCTCAAGATGGGACCTGGCAAGCGTTGGTTCTGCAGCATCGAGGAAGCCGAGGCGGCGGGCTGCCGGCCGTAGGAGGCCTTCATCGGGGAATGGCCAAGGCAAGGACATCTCTTGCGGTGTGGACGCTTCGTTACGGAGCGCCGCGACGATCAGCGACATGTCGAGGTTAGATCATTAGCAGCGGTCGCTGTCTCGCATCGACCGAACGAGATCGGCGGCGCTTTCCGATTGCGCGGGGATCGTCGCTGTCAAAGCACGGAGCAATGCCGCATCGATCGGCTTGCGAGGCTTAGCGACCGGAGTGAGACGGGCGACCGGCTTGCCTTGACGGGTGATATCGATCGACCCGCCGTTCTCGACACGATCGACCAGTTCGCCAAGATGTGCCTTGGCCTCTGCCAAACTGACCTCGTCCATCTTGATCTCCCGA
>NZ_BADD01000166.1 GCF_000333455.1 Rhodopseudomonas sp. B29 | reverse complement strand
TGAGTGTCGGAAATAGTCGAAAGCTTGAATGAGTTCGTTGCCTACGCTGCCTTACTCAAGGGTGATGAGAAAGGTGAGGCTCAAGTCTTTTGCGACCGGCTTTTCAGGGCGTTCGGTCACGCGGGATACAAGGAAGCAGGGGCAACACTAGAAGAGCGCATCAAGAAGGCTTCTGGGAAGGGTACGTCATTTGCCGATCTAGTTTGGAAGCCGCGCCTTCTAATTGAGATGAAGAAAGGGGGCGAGAAGCTCCATCTTCACTACCAGCAGGCTTTTGATTATTGGCTGAACGCCGTGCCGAACAGGCCGCGCTATGTCGTGCTCTGCAACTTCGATGAGTTTTGGATCTACGACTTTGACCGCCAACTTAACGAACCCGTCGATGTGGTAGCCTTAAAAGACCTACCTGCGCGCTACACTGCGCTCAACTTCCTGTTTCCTGACGAACGTAAACCCGTATTCAACAATGACCTTGAAGACGTATCCCGTAAGACCGCTGACAGGATGGCGTCGCTATTCAAGGCGCTCACGAGACGGAAGAAAGATCCTGTTCCGCGTCCACAGGCGCAGCGCTTTATCCTTCAGATGATGGTAGCGATGTTCGCGGAGGACATCGACCTGCTACCTAGGAATACTGTTGTCTCCCTAATTGACGATTGCCTTCACAAAGGGCAGTCGTCCTACGATCTTTTTAATGGTCTGTTCTCACAGATGAACTCCCCTAAGCGGGCGACCGCTGGTCGGTTCAAGGAGGTTCGTTATTTCAATGGAGGTCTATTTTCTACTATCGAGCCGGTTGAACTTAGCCGCGAAGAGCTTGAGATCATTGGCGGCGAAGGTGGCGCAGCGACGGAGAATTGGGCCAAGATTAACCCTGTCATCTTCGGTACGCTATTTCAGCACAGCATGGATAAAGAAGAGCGCCATGCTTTTGGTGCCCATTTTACATCGGAGGCGGATATTCAGCGCATCGTCGGCCCGACGATTATCAAGCCTTGGATGGAGAAAATCGACGCAGCCACACGTCTGCAAGACTTAGTGGAAATCCGCAAGGAGCTTATGAATTTCCGCGTTCTCGATCCAGCGTGCGGGAGCGGAAACTTCCTCTATGTTGCGTACCGTGAGCTTGCGCGTCTTGACCTTCGTATCCTGGCTCGGATGGAGGAAAACTTCTCGGCGAAGAACGTCGCTAAACAGGCGCTCACTGCCAGCATCATAAGCCCACTGAAATTCTTCGGCTTCGACGTGGACTCATTTGGTGTCGAGCTGACGAAGGTAACGCTCATGTTGGCCAAGAAACTCGCGCTTGAGGAGGCAATGGCTACGCTGGGACGCGAGGAGATGGGTCTTGGATTTTACGACGGTTTACCGCTCGACAATCTGGATAACAACATCCGTCGGGTCGATGCGCTATTTACCGAATGGCCAGAAGTTGAAACGGTTATTGGAAATCCGCCATTTCAAAGCAAAAACAAGATGCAGGAGGAGCTTGGAGTTTCCTATCTTCACAGGCTACGCGCTCAACATCCCGACGTTCCAGGACATGCTGATTATTGCGTGTACTGGCTACGATTGACGCATGATCATCTGAAGGAAGGGCAACGCGCCGGACTCGTCGGTACGAACACGATCCGCCAGAACTATTCAAGAGAAGGTGGCCTCGACTACATCGTCTCTGAAGCGGGTACAATCACGGAAAGCGGTTTCCAGCATGCCGTGGTCGGGCGAGGCCAGTGTGCATGTTTTCATTTGTTAACTG
>NZ_BADD01000167.1 GCF_000333455.1 Rhodopseudomonas sp. B29 | reverse complement strand
CTGCTCGCGCGGCGCGTAGCGCATCCAGCGAGGCGAACGGCTCGTCCATCAGCAGCATCGCCGGCTCCATCGCCAGAGCGCGGGCGATGGCGACGCGCTGCTTCATGCCGCCCGACAGCATGTGCGGGAACGCGTCGGTGAATTTCGCCAGGTTGATCTTCTCGATGCACTGGAGAGCACGGCTGCGGATTTCCGATTTCGGAAAGCGGCGGCTGACCTGCATCGGATACATGACGTTCTCGAGCACGGTCTTCCACGGCAGCAGCTGATCGAACTCCTGGAACACCATCATTCGATCCGAACCCGGCTCGATGATCTCCTTGTTGTTCAGCCAGACGCGCCCCTCGGCCGGCGGCAGGAAACCGCCGACGCATTTCAGCAGCGTGGACTTGCCGCAGCCCGACGGCCCGAGCAGCACGAAGCGGTCGCCGACATGGACGTCGAACGACACCCGCCACGTCGCCGTCACCAGATGATCCGGCGTCTTGTATTGCAGCGTGACGTCGCGCGCCGACAGCAGCACTTCGGATACGGCAGGCTTGGGATCGGCCGGTGCGGCTTGAGTTGTCATCAGCATGTCCGCAGAGTCCATGGACTGGGGCGAGCGAAGCGCGGCGGGCATCAGCTGCCCTTCTCGTTCTTCATGGTGTCGAAGAAATAGTCCTTCCAAGACGCCGGCGCCGATTTCAGGATGCCGGTGCGCTGCATGAAGCCGGCCATCGGCATCGTCGCCTTCGGCACGATGTCGAAATCGTATTCGGGCGAGGCCAGGATGGTCTCGATCAGCTTGCGATCGGTCTTGTCGCCGGTGACGGCCAGATACTCGTCGATCGCCTTGGCGCGATCGGTGGTGATCAGCTTGACGGCGTCGCGCTGTGCTTCGATGAAGGCTTCGACGAGCTTGGGATTGCCGTTGGCGAAATCCGACTTGGCGTAGGCGACGCTGAAGGTCGACGGACCGCCAAGAATGTCGAAAGAGTTGGCGACCTTGTGGATGCCGGGCTGCATCAGCGCCCGCTCCTGGAACGGCGAGGTTGCCATGTAGCCGGTGATGCCGCCGGCCTTGGTGGTCAGCGCCGCATAGGCTTCGGGATGCGCCATAGCCACCTGGATATCGTCGAGCGCATTGGCCTTGCCGGGACCGAACGCCTGCTCGACACCCATGTTGAGCACGATGGCGTTGATGGAGATCTTCACGCTGGCGACCGCGATGCGGTCCGCAGGCGTAAAGTCCTTGATGGTCTTCACATTGGGATTGTTGGTGAGCAGATACATCGGCGCGGCTGCGACCGCCGACAGGCCTTTCACCTTATAGTTGGTCTTGGTGCGGTCCCACAGCGTCAGCAGCGGCGCGAGGCCGGCGGAAGCGACCTGCACAGAGTCCGACAAAAGCGCGTCATTGAGCGGTGACCCGCCGCCGAGCCGCAGATACTCGACGCTCAAGGGCACGCCCTTCTCGGCCGCCTTCTTTTCCCAGAGCTTGTCGTGCTCCATCACGATCAGCGGCAGATAGGCCAGCCCGATCTGGGTGGCGACGCGGACCTGGCTCATCTCGGCCCGCGCCGACGTCGATGCCAGAAGGCCCGCGACCAGCGTCAATCCCAGCTTTTTCAGCGTTGTGGTTTTCATGTCCGCGCTCCCGGTGTAAGCCTTGGTGACGGATCAAGACTAGTGTGCTGGTTGACCAGCACACAAGATCAATTTTCAGGCGACCGGGGTCGGCGGATTGGGCGGAAAACCGCCGGGACTTGCCGGCCTTGCAACAAAATGAGGCGGGCGGTGACCGGCGAGGCAGCACAGATCGACGACGTCAGGCGGCGGCTGAGCGAGACGCAGCAGCCGCTTTACGTGTCGCTATCCAATCTGCTCGAGAGCGAAATTGTCGAAGGCCGCTGGCCGGCCGGCGGCCAGCTGCCGACCATCGCAGAATTATCGGAGCGCTACGACGTCGCCCGCGTCACAATCCGCCAGGCGCTGAGTGTGCTGTCGGCCAAGGGGCTGATCGTCGCCATCCAGGGCAAGGGCACGTTCGTCGCCGAGCAGGTCAAGCCGCGCAAAACCATCGCGCTCGACTCCGACTGGAACTATCTCTTAGCGACGCTCGACGGCAACAGCGCGGAATCGCTGGAGGTGGTGAAGAGCTGCGCGCTGCCGCCATCGATCGACGGACCGGAGAAGCACTTCAAGGACTACCGCTACATGAAGCGGATCCACCGCGCCTATGACGAGCCGTATTGCGTCAACGACGTGTATCTCGCCAACGACTACTACAACCGCGATCCGGTGACGTTCGATCGCCAGATGATCATCCCGCATCTGACCAAGGTGACGCGCGCCAAGCTGAAGCGGATGAAGCAGTCGGTGCGGATCGCGTCTGCCGATCTCACGGTGGCGAAGTATCTGGGCATCCCGGTGAACGCCCCGGTCGCCGAAGTCCGCCGCCTCATCACCAACCGCAAGGACGAGATCGTGTTCTACTCGACAGGTCTCTATCGCGGCGATCTCGTGGTGTTCAACACCACGATCGACGTGCCGGGGTGAGTCCGCAACCTCTCCACGTCATGCCCGGGCTCGTCCCGGGCATCCACGAACGACAGAGCCTGTCGCAAGAAAGACGTGGATGGCCGGGACAAGCCCGGCCATGACGGAGAACTACAACTTACCTAGACGCTCGCGAAGCTCGCCGCCCCATCTAAGCCTTCAGCGTCTCCAGAAACCGCACCGGCTCGCCGCGTGACGGCGTGGTCAGTTCGCCCTGCCACATCACCCGCGCGCCGCGCACGAAGGTGCCGACCGGCCAGCCGGTGACGCGGACGCCGTCGTAGGGGGTCCAGCCGGCGCGTGAGGCGACCCAGTCGTTGGTGATGGTTTCGCTGCGCTTCAGATCGACCACCGTAAAGTCGGCGTCGAAGCCGGCGGCGATGCGTCCCTTGCAGGCGATGTTGAACAGCCGCGCCGGGCCGGCGCTGGTGAGATCGACGAAGCGCGCCAGCGACAGCCGGCCGGCATTGACGTGGTCCAGCATGGTCGGCACCAGCGTCTGTACGCCGGTCATGCCCGAGGGCGAGGCCGGATAGGTCTTGGCCTTTTCTTCCAGCGTGTGCGGCGCGTGGTCGGAGCCGAGCACGTCGACCACGCCTTGCGCCAGCCCGTGCCAGATGCCGTCGCGGTGCCAGGCGTCACGCACCGGCGGGTTCATCTGCGCCTTGGTCCCGAGCCGCTCATAGCACTCCGGGGCCACCAGCGTCAGATGATGCGGCGTCACCTCGACCGAAGCGACGTCCTTGTGCTCGCGCAAAAACTCCATCTCCTGCCGGGTCGAGACGTGCAGGACATGGATGCGCTTGCCGGTCTCGCGCGCGATCGCCACCAGCCGCTGCGTCGCCTGCAAGGCGGCGACGTCGTCGCGCCACACCGGATGCGAGCGCGGATCGCCCTCGATACGTTCGCCCTTGCGGTCGTTGAGGCGATATTCGTCCTCGGCGTGAAACGCGGCGCGGCGCTGGATCACAGACAGGATGCGGCGCAGGCTCGGATCGTCCTCGACGAGCAGACTGCCGGTCGACGAGCCGATGAACACCTTGACGCCGCAGCAGCCGCGGGCGCGTTCGAGCTTCGGCAGGTCTTCGACATTGTCGCGGGTGCCACCGATGAAGAACGCGAAGTCGCAATGCATGCGATGCTCGGCGCGCTTCACCTTGTCGGTGAAGGTCTCCTCGGTGATCGTCAGCGGGTTGGTGTTCGGCATTTCGAACACCGCGGTGACGCCGCCCATCACGGCGCTGCGCGACCCGGTTTCGAGGTCTTCCTTGTGGGTGAGGCCGGGCTCGCGAAAATGCACCTGGGTGTCGATCACGCCCGGCAGCACATGCAGGCCGCGGCAATCGATGGTCTCGCCGGCCTTCTCGGCGCCGAGCGAGCCGAGCGCGGCGATGCGGCCGTCCGTGATGCCGATGTCGCCCACGGCTTCGCCGTCGTGATTGACGATGGTGCCGCCCTTGAGAATGGTGTCGAACGTGCCCGTCATGAATCCTCGAAGCGCTGTGTGCGGCGCGGGTCTTGCAAGCCTTGTTGCCAAGGTCCCGACAGCCTACCTTGGGCAGTCATAACCGGCCGGGCGGCGTCCGCAAAGAACGTTCCTGACCAGGGCCACGCCAGATTTTGATCGCGAGAGCTTTGATGAAGGCAGCTTTTCTCCCCGACCGCGGCGTGATCAAGGTGAGCGGACCGGACGCGCGACATCTGCTCAACGGCCTGGTCACCACCGACATGACGGCGCTGCATCCCGGCGAAGGCCGGTTCGGCGCGCTGCTGACGCCGCAGGGCAAGATCATCAGCGATTTTCTGATCACCGAACTCGCCGCGGCCGACGATGGCGGTTTTCTGATCGACTGCCCCAGGGAGCTGGCCGAGCCGCTCACCACCAAGCTGAAATTCTACAAGCTGCGCGCCAAGGCGCTGATCGAGAACCCTGTCCGATCGGCTCGGCGTGCTGGCCCT
>NZ_BADD01000168.1 GCF_000333455.1 Rhodopseudomonas sp. B29 | reverse complement strand
GATCATGGCGCGATACGGTCCTTGTGCCTGAGAGTTTCCGGGGTGTTGCTCCTTCGGCGCCGCCGGGTCGGCCGGGACTCTCCCGCATCGCGTAGCTTAGTGCTTGCTGTCGCCTCCTTTCAGTCGCGCAGAATATAGATAGGACTAGACCACGCCTGGTGCCCGTCTGCAAATGTCGCACGCAGCCAGATCGGGTTGTCGCCGGCGCGCATCGCAATCGAACGGCGCAGCTTCAAGGCGTGCTGATCGTAATGATCGGGTTCCCGTGACAGCCGTAGTTCGCGATCCAGCTTGCCGAGGCGGTGCACGACCGGCTGATGGCTGAGTTCGGCAAGCGTATGGCGGAACGAGCCGAGCTGATTGGTGATCTCGATCACAGCATCGGGCGATGACAGCGACAAATCGACGCCGGCGAAGTTCCCGGTGGTGATCGACTGCCAGGCCAGCTGCTGATCCGAGACCTGCTTCAGCGGCCGGTCGGGATTGAAAAAGTTGATCGGCGCGAAGCCCGTGATGCGCGCACCCTCGACCTTCAGCGAGCCGTCCCACACCGTCTGCCGGGCGCGGCCGCGATACTCGGCACCGCTCCATTCGATCCTGCATCGGCTGCCGAGCGGCGACGCCGCGTGTGGCCGGATGACTTCGAGCACCTCGGTGCCGCGGCGGATCTCGACGTCGAGGATCGGCGACGCCGACTCGATGCAGAACTCGAACTCGACGTCACCCGGCGCACCGGTGACGATGTCGCCCATCATCACCGATGTGGCTTCCGCATGCCGTGCCCCGGCGATCCGCGGGTCGTCGGTCCACACCGTGACCGGCTGATCGAAGCTGCCCTGCACCGTCAGGTGCGGGCGCGAGCCCGTGGTGCCGTAGTGATGCCGCGCCTGCAGCGCATCGAACATCGCGTCGCGCGTCAGCTCGGGCAGCCAGTAGCAGGTCAGGCCGCCGAGCGCACCGAACATCGAGGCGCCGGGTGGCTCGTAGCCGGGCCGGCCCTTGTGGCCGTCGCTGTTGCCGACAATGCCGACGCGGTAACCGCTCTCGAACGCATCCGCCGCCAGCCATTCGAACGTCCCCCAGCTCGAATGCACCTCGACGGAGCGCTCGAGCGCATGGTGATGCGCGTACTTGATATCGGCGTAGCGCCCGCCGCAATGCGCCCACACCACGGTGTCGGCCGCCTTCGGCTCCAGCGCCTCGAACAGCGCCCGCGCATCCCAGCAATCGGTGGCCAAATCGCTGCGCTCCGGCACCAGCGCGTGCGACGAGCGATGGATGACGCGATCCTCGGTGCGATAGAACACGTTGCGATCGCCGCCGAGCGAGGTGTTGCCCGACCATTCGTAGCCCGGAATGGTGACGAAGCGGCCCGGCTCGTTCCAGTCGCGCATCAGGCCGTTGAGGAGGTACCAGAACTCGCCGGTGATCTGGAAGTCGTTGCCCTGATGACCGATCGCATCGAGGAACGCGCAATCGCGCGCGTAGGTCATGTAGTCGTGCGCCGTGCCCGAGCCGATGGTTTCTCCGGACTGCGCATGTAGATCGCCCCAATAGGCGCGCAGCTTCAGCTCCGGCTCGACGACAAGAACGTTGGAGCTGGTCAGCGTGCGTCCGTCGGCGACCAGATCGACCGACACACGACCAGCTTGAATCGCGCGCAGGCCGCTGATCTCCGTAGCCGGCGCAGCCGGATCGAACGGCACCGTTTCCGGCAGGCCCTCAATGGCTCCGCGACACACGAGCTGAATGCGCTCGCCGCCGCGATTGCTGGTCGGGTTGCCCCACAGGTCGTCGGCGCGGATGCCGAGGCTGAACTCATCGCCGACGGCGCGGCAGGTCGGCAGCACCGCGTGCCAGCGCGCCGCCGGACCGGCGACGATCGGCATCACCGGCACGCCCGGCACGTCCACGAAGGTGTAGGTCGCAATCGGATCGACCAGCACGCGGAAGCAGAATTCAGGATCGACGAAGGTCTGCATCCGGATGCCCGGCCCGCGTGAATCGGTGCCGAACTCGATGAGGATGGTGTCGCCTTCCTTCATGAAACCGGCGACGATCTTGATGTAGATGGTGCGGTCCCACGGCCGCGTATTCTGCTTGTAGTCGAACCGCACGTCGAGCGTGGCGCCGTTCGACGCGGTCACCTTGACGTAGTTCGGCGCCGCCGGGTCGGTGAATTGCGGCCGCCCCATGTCGGAGGCAAAGCGGTAGCAGACCTTCAGGCAGCCGGAATCGTCGATGCCGTAGCGGCCCGCCATGTAGGTCATGGTGAAGCGCTGATAGCTGCCCGCGACGAACGGACCGGTGTTGTCGATCGTCACCGAGCCGGCATCCGCGACCGCCACCGGCGTGACCTCCGGCATCCAGTTTTCCAGCACGGAGCGGCCGGCGCGGGCGGTGTTGGTTCGAGTCGTCATGTCTGAGCCTGAAGTCTGCGATGTGTCGAAGTGAGCGGGGCGGTGCAGGTTCATCGCTGCATCCCCCAGCGCCGAACGGTGCGGCGCTCGATGGCGCGGAAGATCAGGCCGTCGACCAGGAGGCCGATGACGATCACCGTCAGCAGGCCGGCGAACACGTTGGCGGTTTCCAGCGAGTTGCGATTCTCGAAGATGAACCAGCCGATGCCGCCCGAGCGCGAGGTCGCGCCGAACACCAGCTCGGCGGCGATCAGCGTGCGCCAGGCGAAAGCCCAGCCGATCTTGAGGCCGTTGAGGATCGACGGGAACGCCGCGGGGACGAGGATGCCGAAGATGTAGCGCATGTTGCGCAGGCCGAAGTTCTGCCCGGCCATGCGCAGCGTCTCGCTCACCGACTGAAACCCGGTCTGCGCATTCAGCGCCACCGCCCACAGCACCGAGTGCACGATGACGAACACCATGCTGGACATGCCGAGGCCGAACCACAGCAGCGCCAGCGGCAGCAGCGCGATCGCCGGCAGCGGATTGAGCATCGCGGTCAGCGTCGCGAGGAGGTCGCTGCCCCATTTGGTCGAGACCGCGAACGACACCAGCACGCCGGCGAGCACGGCACCGATGATGTAGCCGGTGAGCAGCACCTGGATCGAGTACAGCATGCGCCACAGCAGCGGACCGTGGACGAAGGCGTCGTACAGCGCCGTCAGCGACGCCCAGAAGCTCGGCAGCAGCAGGTCGTTTTGCAGATACGTCGCGTAGCCCTGCCAGACCGCGGCGAGCAGAACCAGGATGCAGCCGCGGCGGAACATCGTGTTGCTGCGCAGCCGCTCCCACAGCGGCAGCGCCTTGCTGATGTCGCCGGTCTTGGCGTCGCTCGCGTCGGGCTGGCGATAGACATTCGGGCGCGGCAGCAGCGCCGATTGGGCGATGTCAGTCATGGGCGGGCTCCCCACGGTTG
>NZ_BADD01000169.1 GCF_000333455.1 Rhodopseudomonas sp. B29 | reverse complement strand
TCTCGAACACGGTTTCGGCGCGCGCATTGATCAGCAGCGTAAAAGTACGTGGGTCCTTGACCCATGACGGCAGCAGGCCCCAACGCATCAGCCGGAACCGGCGCGCGCCTTGATCGAGCATCACCACCGGGATCGGCTGGGTCGGGGCAATGTTGTAGCGTGACGGAAAATTAGGCTGATCGAGATAGCCAAAAGCTTCCCGGATTGCAGCCGGGGCCGAAGTGATCACGAAGCGCCCACACATCGACCAACCTGCCGCTTTCAGAGCCTGTTAACGTCGACCGATAAATATGACACCAATGGCTGCCAGTGAACCCCATGCCGCGCGATCGGCGAGCGATTTGGCCAGTGCCGACGCCGACACCCGCGCCGCCATGCTGGTGGCCGCCAACATCAATCCGAATACCGGGCTGGCGACGGACTATCTAAATCACTTCAATGAAGCCGTGATGCTGCTCGAAATGATCCCCGACATGCCGGAATGTTCGGAGGATTTCCTGAGCTGGCAGCCGCTGTCCTATGCGGAACATTTCAAGGCGTCGAACTTCAAGGCGCGGGATCTGGCGATCGAAGCCTACGATACGGCAGATCCCGGCATCCGCTCCGATTTCGACGACATCACCGACCACATGAAGGCGATCCTGACCGCCACCGGCGACGCCATGCGGGGCGCCAGCCAGGACGCGACCCGCGCCAAGCTGGCCGAGAGCGCCGTCGGCTGGATCAAGCCGCTGATCGGCCGCGCCGGCGGCATCATCAACGGCCAGGGCAGCGAAGCCGACGTCGACTTCATCATGACGCACTGACCGTGGCGCCAGATCCCCTGAAACGTCCCCAACTCGCCGTCAGCGCCTCGATCTTCCGGGACGGCAAGGTGCTGCTGGTCCGGCGCGCCCGTTCGCCCGGCAAGGGGCTGTATTCGCTGCCTGGTGGCCGCGTCGAGTATGGCGAAACCCTGGAGACCGCGTTGGCCCGGGAAATCGCCGAGGAAACCGCGCTGTCGGTCGATATCGTCGGCCTCGCCGGCTGGCGCGAGGTGGTGCCGAGTGCCGCCAACACCGGCCATTACGTGATTTTGTCGTTCGCCGCCCGCTGGCGCGCCGGCGAAGTGGCGCTGAACGACGAGCTCGACGACGCCCGCTGGATCGCCCCGGCTGGACTGGCCGAGTTCGACACCACCGAGGGGCTGGCCGCGATGGTCGACAACGCCCGGCGTCTGCTGGTTCCGTGAACCGCACCGCCGCCTTGCCGCTCCGGCCGAAACGGCCTATCAGGCCCGCCATGCTGACCCGCCGTCTCGCCATTCTCGCTGTCGCCGCCTGCTGCGCGCTCGCGCCGGCGCGGGCGCAGACGCCAGAAGGTGCGGCGCCGTTCGACGCCGATCTGCAGCGGCTCGCCGAGATCCTGGGGACGCTGCACTATCTGCGTGGTATCTGCGGCAGCGCCGACGGCGCCAAATGGCGCAACGAGATGCAGGCGCTGATCGACGCCGAGACGCCGTCCGGCGAACGTCGGACCCGGCTGATCGCCGGTTTCAATCGCGGCTATGCCGGCTTCCAGCAGACCTATCGGGTCTGTACGCCGGCCGCCAAAGTGGCAATCAGGCGATATCTCGAAGAAGGCTCGAAGATTTCGCGCGATCTCACCGCACGCTACGCGAATTGATCGGTTTCGCTCGCCGCTGTCCCCAGCCCATTAACCTTTCCTAAAGAACTGGTCTCGCCACGGCGGCACGCCATGCTAACAGTTAGGTGTCGCCGGTCCGCAGTGGACCGCGCCCTACCCTGCCGAGTTTCATGAGCGCGACCTCCCAGACTTCCGAGCAAGACACCTTCCAGCAGGATCAGGACCAGAAGCGGGCGGCGCTCAGCTATCTCAACGAGGCGTGGGCCGAAGCCCTGCACGACGGCGTCGACGGCGACTGCCTGGCGCAGGCCAGCCTGTTCACCGCCTTCGCGGAGCTGGTGACGACTTACGGCGAAGACGCCGTCGCCAAGTTCGTCGAAGGCCTTCCCGGCCGGGTGCGCAACGGCGAGTTCTCGATCGCGCTGGCGCGGCAGTAGAGCATTCCCTCTCCAGTCATTGCCGGGCTTGACCCGCCTGCGCGGCCGAAGCCGCTTCGGCACGGCGAAGGCCCGGCAATCCATCTTTCAAGAATGATGGATGCCCGGAGCAAGTCCGGGCATGACGAAAGAAAGAATCAGCCCCGGGCGAACGCCTGCAGACCCTTGAAGGTCAGCCGCTTCGGATCCTTGACGCCGGCGAGATAGAATTTGCGGATGAACTCCGCCACCACTCGCCGTTCGACGCCGGTGAGCGCGACGATCGCCTCCACCGCGGTTTTCTGAGCTTCCATTGCGTATCCCTCAAGTCGTAACGGTCACTCGACGATCCCGGCGATCGTGCGAAGCAGAAAGTCTGCGCCGCGTCCGTTAAATTCCCATTAACCAACGCACGGCGCGCTCGCGGCGCGAACCGATTCGGCTCCATCATCGCCGATCCGCCTCACGCGGTGGATACGCGAATTGCCCCACCGTAGTTCCCCGGAGGTGCGATGAAATCTACGGAAGGATTGCTTTGAAAAGAGATGGCAAGGGTCAGCGCACTGAGCTTGCCCCACTCTCAGCCGTCACCACCTGCACCACGATGTCACCGCCCGGCTTGACCGGGCGGCCCAGTATCCCAGGGCATGCGTGTGAGTAACGAGCGCTCTGCGATACTGGGCCACCCGCTTTCGCGGGTGGTGACGGCAGGGGAGCGGGGAGTTCTCGCCGCTTAATCAGCCACCCCGACCTGCATCGCGACCATTTCCGCCGTCGCCGCCGACAGGGTCCAGCCGAGATGACCATGGCCGGTGTTGTAGAACACGCCCTTGCGGCGGCCGGGGCCGACGCGGGGCATCATGTCGGGCATCATCGGCCGTAGGCCGCTCCACGGCACAACCCGGCGTGTCGAGACGCGGGGGAAGTTGCGTTCGACCCACTCGACCAGCGGGCGCACACGATCAGCGCGGATGTCGCGGTTGGTGCCGTTGATCTCGGCGGTGCCGGCGACACGGAAGCGATCGTCGCCCAATCGGCTGGTGACGATCTTGGCACGCTCGTCGAGCAGACTGACGCGCGGCGCCGCGGCCTGGTCCTGCTCGGCGTCGAGCTGCACGGTGATCGAATAGCCCTTCACCGGATAGATGTTGACCCGGTCGCCGAGCGTCGCTGCGAGTCGCCGACTCTCGACGCCGGCGCAGATGACCACCGCATCGAATTTCTCTTCGAGCGGCAGCCCAGTCGCCTGCCCCTGCGGCTCCGCCGACCAGCCGACGCGAATGCGCTCGCCGGGCTGCGCGGTGACTTCCGCTTCGACACCGAACAGGAATCGCACGCCCTGCCGCGCGCAATACGTTGCGAGGCCGGTGACGAATTTATGGATGTCGCCGCTGAAGTCCGACGGCGTGTAGAAGCCACCATGATACGTGCCCGTCAACGCCGGTTCGATTGAACGGATCTCCTCGGCCGTCACCGGCCGGCGCTCGAGACCACCGGCCTGCAGCAGGCGGTTGGACCTGGTCGCCTGCGCGAAGTCCTTGGCGTCATGATACACATGCAGAATGCCGCGGGTCTCGATATCGAAGTCGACGCTCGCGGTTTCGGCCATACGCATCAGATGCCGCCGCGCCTCGATGGCGAGCCGCGTGGTCTCGACCGAGTTCTTCTCGTAGCGGGTGATGGCGACCAGAAACTCGGTCAGCCACGAATACTTGTGCCAGCTCGGCTTGAGGCTCAGCAGCAGCGGCGCGTTGCTGTGCAGCAGCCAGCCAAGGCCCTTGCGCACCGTGGACCAGCTGTTCCAGACCTCGGCGTTGCTGGCGGAGAGCTGCCCGCCGTTGGCGTAGGAGGTCTCCATCGCGGCGTAGCGATGGCGGTCGAACACAGTGACTTTGTGGCCGCGTTCGCGCAGGGCGAACGCCGTCGTCACGCCGGTGATTCCGGCGCCGATAATGGCGATCTTGGACATGATGG
>NZ_BADD01000170.1 GCF_000333455.1 Rhodopseudomonas sp. B29 | reverse complement strand
ACATGTTCGCCTACGAGATTCCCGCCGAAGAAGGCCTGCGCTGGTCGCGCCTGATCAATTCGCATCTCGCTTCCGCCGCCAAGGAGCAGCCGCGCTTCGTGCCGCTCGCCACCGTGCCGCTGCAGGACGGCGCCCGCGCCGCCGAGGTGCTGCGCGAGGCACATAGCAACGGCTTCAAGGGTGCGATGATCGGCACCCAGCCGAAGGGCAAAGGCGGCGTGCTCGACGATCCGTCGCTGGTGCCATTCTGGGAAGCCGCCGACCAGCTCGGCTCGATGATCTTCATTCACCCCGTGTTCGAGAGCGGCGACGACCGCGTCCACGACTACGGCATGGCCAACGCCGTCGGCCGCATCACCGACACGCTGATCGCGATCTCACGGCTGATCTATGCGGGCCACGTCACCCGCTACGGCAAGGCCAAGATCGTCGCCGGCATCGGCGGCGCGGCGCTGCCTTACGTGGTCGGCCGGCTGCGCCGCAACTACTCGCTCGACAAGGACAAGCTCGGCGATCCCGATGCGGCGCTGGCGGCGATGTACTACGACACGATCGTGCAGGATACCCGCGCGCTGCGCTACCTCGCCGACGTGGTCGGCGCCGACCGCATCATGATGGGCTCCGACATGCCGTTCCCGATCGGCGACCTCGCTCCGCTCAACATCGTCAAGGACACGCAATTCACCGACGCCGAACGCGCGTCGATCAATGGCGGTCTGGTCCAGAAGCTGCTCGGCCTGTGAGGACGTACCGATGAAGCTGGAAATCGGAGGCTCTGAGACCATCCCGGCATCGGTCGACGCGCTGTGGGTCGCGCTCAACGATCCGGTGGTGCTGACGCGCTGCATCCCCGGCTGCAAGACCATGACCGAGACGGCGCCCGACGCCTACAAGGTCGAGATGCAGCTACGCGTCGCTGCGGTCGGCGGCTCGTTCGAAGGCGAGATCAGCCTGCAGGACAAAGAAGCGCCGAAGATCTGCGGCATCAAGGTCTCGGGCGCCGGCACCCTCGGCCACGGCAACGGCATCGCGCAATTCGAGATCGAGCCGGACGGCGACGCTGCCAAGCTGATCTACAAGGGCACCGGCGAGATCGGCGGCCTCGTCGCCGGCGTCGGCCAGCGCATTCTCTCCAGCGTGTCGAAGCATCTGATCGGCCGGTTCTTCACGGCGCTGCGCAAGGAGTTCGAACAGCCGGTGCATGGAGCCGCCGAATGAGTGCGAAGCTCCAGCGGATAGAAGTCGAGCCGGGCGTGCAGCTCGCGGTGAGCGACTCCGGCGGCGACAAGCCGGTGCTGCTCACCAGCAACTCGCTGGCTGCTGATCTATCGATGTGGGACGAACTCGCGGACGGTCTCGGTGATCGTTTCCGTCTCGTGCGCTACGATACGCGCGGCCATGGCGGATCGGACATCGGATCGTCGGCGGTGACGATCGAGCGGCTCGGCCGCGATGTCATCGCCATCATGGACGCGCTCGGCATCAAGCAGGCGACGTTCTGCGGCCTGTCGCTCGGCGGCCTCACCGGAATGTGGCTCGGCGTTCATCACGGTGATCGGTTCGAGCGGCTGGTTTTCGCCAATACGGCGGCGAACTTTCCACCGGCCAAGATGTGGCAGGACCGCGCCGCCCAAGTGCGCAGTGGCGGCATGCAGCCGCTGGTGCAGCCGACGCTGGAGCGCTGGTTCACGGCGCCGTTCCGTCAAAGTCACCCCGAGCGCGTCGCCGCCGTGGGCGCCAGCATCACCGCGACGCCTGCAGTGGGCTACGCGGCCTGCTGTGAAGTCTTAGCGCAGACCGATCTGCTGCCGCAGCTCGGCAAGATAGATCGGCCGGTGCTGGTGATCAGCGGCGCGCACGATGCCTCGACGCCGCCGGCGCGCGGCGAGGAGATCGCCACGGCGATCCGCGGCGCCAAAATGACGACCCTGGAGGCCGCGCATGTTTCGGCGATCGAGGCCGCGGACGCGTTTACCGAAGAAATCAAAGCTTTCGCATCTCGATAACGAGAGCGTTTCATCAACACGAGGGAGGATATCATGAAGAAAGTCGCACTCGCACTGACGCTGATGTCCGCGCTGACGGCGGCGGGGCCATCCGTCGCCGCCGACCTGCCGAAAATCTCGATCGTCGTGTTCGGCGCGCCGTCGCTCGGCGCATTCTTCTCTCCGGTGATCAAGGGCCAGAAGCTCGACGAGAAGAACGGCATCGAGATCGATTTCCAGGAGCGCACGCCGGACGCCTACACGGCGCAGTTCAATTCCGGTGAGTTCAAGGTCGGCGGCAGCGCCGCGCTGCTCACCGTCGGCCTCGCCGACGTGCGCGGCGTCAAGGCGACCTATCTGTTCAACCTGTTCGACTATTGGGGCGCGGTGGTGACGTCGCGGCCGGACATCAAGTCGATCAAGGATCTCGAAGGCAAGGACCTCGCCGCCGCCAAGGGCACCACCAACTACGTGATGTTCGACTGGCTGGCGCGGCAGCTCGGCGCCGACACCAACAAGTTCTCGGTGATCAACACTGCGACGCCCGGCCTCGTCGGCTATGCGCTGGCCGACCGCGCCACCGCGGTGCAGCTGTGGGAGCCGGCCTACACCACGCTGCTGTCGAAGAAGCCGACGATCAGGACTCTCGATCTGCAGATCAAGCAGAGCTGGAAGAAGGCGACCGGCAGCACCAGCATTCCTTATCTCGGCCTCGCCGCGCACAGCGATTGGGCCGCGCAGCACAAGGACCTGATCCCGAAACTCTATGCCACCTACAAGCAGGCGGCCGACTGGGTCGGCGCACATCCGGATGAAGCTGCGACCCTGATCGCCGGCAAGGGCGGGCCCGAAGCCGCCAAGGCGATCGCCGAACTGATCCGCGCCAACGACCGGCTCGGCATGAACGTGACGCCAGCCGCGAAGCTGGCGAAGGAAATCAAGGCGGTCTACGCCGCCGGCAAGTCGATCGACTTCCTGCCGTCGATGCCGTCCGACGCCACGATCTATCAGGGGCCGACGCAATGACGGCGGCACAGGCACAGCTCTCCGGCATGAGCCGGTTCGGTGCGGCGGCGCTCCGCCGCACCGGCAGCTACGTGTTGCCCTTCGCCGTCCTCGCGGCGGCGTGGCAGTTCGCCTCGCTGTTCTTCCCGCCGTTCCTGTTTCCATCGTTGGTCGACGTGTTCTGGCGATGCCTCAGCATCGTCGGCGACTGGAGTCAGTTCTCCGACGTCGTCGCCACGGTGCTGCGCATTCTCGCCGGTCTCGCCGGCGCCTTCGCGATCGGCGCACTCTTCGCCGTGATGATGGCGCGCTCGCGCGCGGTGCACGATTTCCTGTCGCCGATCCTGACGCTGTTTCAGGGCATCCCGGCGCTGTCCTGGGTGGTGTTCGCCATCATCTGGTTTCACGGCATCGAGCCGCGCATCTTCTTCATCATGGTGATGACGACGCTGCCGGCGTTCTCGTTCCAGATCCTCGGCGCCTTGCAGGCGATGTCGCGCGATCTCACCGAGATGGTGATGAGTTTCCGGCCGACACGGCTGAAGCTGTTCCGCTCGATGATCATCCCGGCGGTGCTGCCGGACATCCTGACGGCCTGGAAGGTCAATCTCGGTAACGCGTCGCGCGTCGTCGTCGTCGCCGAACTGGTCGGCGCCACCGGCGGCGTCGGCTACGAACTGCTGCAGCAGCAGCAGGTGTTCGACATGGTGGGAGCTCTGGCATGGACGCTGCAACTCGTGTTCTTCGTGCTGATCGTGCAGGCAATCCTGACGCTGATCGAGCGCATCGCATTCCGCTATCGGGCGGTGTCGGAGCGGACGCTGTGAGCGCGGCAGGCGCCACCATGGCGATCCAGCTCGCCGGCGTGTCGAAAGTGTTCGGCAAGCCGGGCTCGGCCGGCGCTTACTTGGCGGTCGACAAGATCGATCTGCAGGTCGAGCAGGGCCAGATGCTGGCGCTGCTCGGCAAGACCGGCTGCGGCAAGAGCACGATCTTCAACATGGTGGCCGGCCTCACCGAGCCCACCGAGGGCCGCGTCACCGTCGACGGCCGCAATCCGTTCGGCGACTTCGACGCGTTCCGCGGTCGCATGGCGATCGTATTTCAGAACGATCGTCTGCTGCCGTGGCGCACCGCCGTGCAGAACGTCGAACTCGGCCTCGAAATCCTCGAGAAGAGCGCTTCCGAGCGGCGCGGCATCGCGATGAGCTGGCTGGAGAAGCTCGGCCTGCGCGGCCACGAGAACGACTATCCGCACGCGCTGTCGGGCGGCATGCGCCAGCGCGTCTCGATCGCCCGCGCCTTCGCCACCAACGCTAACATCCTGCTCTGCGACGAGCCTTTCTCCGCGCTCGACGAAATGACGGCGCGGCGCCTGCGCGGCGAATTCGTCCGGCTGGTGAAGGAGAACGGCAAGACGGCGATCTTCATCACCCACTCGATCAACGAAGCCCTCGAAATCGGCGACCGCATCATCGTGCTGAAGCGCCCGGCCACCATCGCGCTTGATATCCCGCACAAGGAAACCGACTTCCGCGAGCACGAAGAGGCGATCCGGAAACGGATTCAGGACGTGCTGGCGGCGTAGAGCCGCCGTCAGCAGCCGCTTCCTGCCGGGAATTCGACGGAGTTAGCGCTCTAGTTCCGAGCGTCAGGGCTCGCGCGCCCTCATTTTCAGCGGATCCGGACATGCCGGATTCGATCTTGCGACTACCTCTATCTCAAACGTAAATAGCCAATCGAAAGGTCGATGAATTCAACCGTCGCGCGAAGACGGACCCAATCAGGGAGGAATCGAATGTCGTCCGTCCAGGGAGCCGGCGCAGCCGCGACGACAGGCCATCCTCCGCAGATCAAGTCGCGCGTGGCCGCGATCTTCCGCACCACCAGCGGCAATTTCCTCGAACAGTTCGACTTCTTCCTGTTCGGCTTCTACGCCACGGCGATCTCGAAAGCGTTCTTCCCCACCGGCAACGAAGTGACGGGGCTGATGCTCACGTTCACGACGTTCTGGCTCGGCGCCCTGATGCGCCCGGTGGGCGCGATCGTACTCGGCGCCTATGTCGATCACATCGGCCGGCGCAAGGGACTGATCGTCACGCTCACCATCATGGCGATGGGCACGATCTTTATCGCGATCTGTCCCGGCTACGAGACCATCGGAATTCTGGCGCCGCTGATCGTGCTCGCCGGCCGGCTGCTCCAGGGGTTCTCGGCCGGCGTCGAACTCGGCGGCGTGTCGATCTATCTGTTCGAGATTTCGACGCCGGGCAATCGCGGCTTCTACACGTCGTTCCAGTCGGCCAGTCAGCAGGTCGCGATCTTCGTCGCGGCGCTGCTCGGCTACGCGCTAAATGCGATGCTCCCCGCCGCAGAGATCCTGGCCTGGGGTTGGCGCATTCCGTTCCTGATCGGCTGCATGATCATCCCCTTCATCTTCGTCATCCGCCGCTCGCTCGAGGAAACGCCGGAGTTTCTGGCTCAGAAGAAACATCCGTCGAGCGGCGAAATCCTGCGCTCGATGATGGCGAACTGGGGCATCGTCGTGCTCGGCATGCTGCTGACGGCGATGACCACCGTGACGTTCTACTTCATCACGGTCTACACGCCGACCTTCGGCAAGAACGTGCTGAAGCTGTCGGCGGCCGATAGCCTCTTGGTGACGCTGTTCATCGCCGCCTCGAACTTCGTCTGGCTGCCGATCGGCGGCGCGATCTCCGACCGCATCGGACGCAAGCCGATGCTGCTGAGCATGACGGCGATCGCCCTCGTGGCCGCCTATCCCAGTCTGACGTGGCTGGCGCACCAGCCCAGCTTCGCCAAGATGCTCAGCGTCGAGCTCGGGCTGTCGATGGTCTACGGCCTCTACAACGGCGCCATGGTGGCGGCCCTGTCCGAGGAAGTTCCCAGCCACGTCCGCACGACCTGCTTCTCGCTGGCTTACAGCCTGGCCGCAGCCCTGTTCGGCACATTCACGCCGCTCGCCGCCACCTGGCTGATCGACCGCAGCGGCGACACCGCGTCACCCGGCTATTGGCTGATGGCCGCCGCAGCGGCGAGCTTTGCGGCGACGCTGATCATCTACAACAGGGGCAAGGTGCCGGTGGCGGCTGAGGCGAGATGACGGAGAGCCTGTCACGTTCGCAAGCACGACAACGCGGTTCGGAAACGGTTTCTTCGATACGATCGTATATCAGGGCAAGGGCGCTATGGAGTGGTCGATCAAGACGCGACGCCCGCCCGCCAAGATCGCCAGCCGCCTTGCGGCCTCATCTTGTGCGGTGGCGCCGGGATCGACGAGAGGCGTTCAGCCGAGCTGCGCGCGGCAGGATCGATGCAGGCGAACGACTTGATCCGGTTCGTCGTCAATCGCGTCCACGATGGTCAGCCACTGGCAGGCAAGATCAGATCAGCCTGGGAAGGCATCCTGGAAGATGCAGGACTGGGTGATGACGTCGTGCGGCATTCATTACGGCACACGGCCGCAACCTGGCTCATGCAGGCCGGCGTCGATCTGTGGGAGGCAGCTGGTTGGCTCGGCATGACCGTTGAGCAGCTGGAGGCCAATTACGGCCGTCACCATCCAGACTTTCAAGAAGATGCGGCAGAGGCGTTCCAGACGAGGCGGTAGGTTGGGGATGCAACGGGCATCACTCAGGTTGGTCACTCAGCTCTGTGGAGGATTAGGCTTCCGCCGGATGTCACACGGCTCGATCCCCGGCCCCATAAAAAGACGAGGTGGATTGGGCACGGGTACGAGCTTCACCGGAGACTTTTGGTCGCCGCGATTGATCACGCACCAGTTTGGATTTTGGGTTGGGCTTTGCGATTCGTACCGGGTGCCGGGATCGAGCCACACGCATTCCCCCGGCTTGCAGGTGATCGCCAATACCGCAGCGACAAGATACTCGACCGTCAAAACCGCCCCCATCGCCGGCATTTCATTGCGAAGCCGAACGGGCAAAAATCTAAGGTATTGAAAATCTTGGTCGGAGTGGCAGGATTCGAACCTGCGACCCCTGCGTCCCGAACGCAGTGCTCTACCGGGCTGAGCCACACTCCGACAAGAGGCCGGCTTATAGCGCCCGACTTCGTCCTTCGCAAGCGTGCGAATTGGGGTATGAACCGGCCATGATGGCCGATCTGCCTACCCGGACCCTGCAAGCCTCGGACGATGCGACCGCGGAGGCCGCGCGCGCGCTGCGAAACGGCGGTTTGGTGGCGTTTCCGACCGAAACCGTCTACGGGCTCGGCGCCGACGCTGCCAATCCAAAGGCCGTGGCCAGGCTTTATGCCGCCAAGGGCCGACCTTCGTTCAATCCGTTGATCGCCCATGTCGACGGCCTGCCGGCGGCGGGTCGCCTGGCCGTGTTCAGCGCCGAGGCGCTAGCGCTCGCCCAGGCGTTCTGGCCGGGGCCGCTGACGCTGGTGCTGCCGAAGGCGCCCGGCTGTCCGGTGTGCGATCTCGCCACCGCGGGGCTGGACAGCGTGGCGCTGCGGCTGCCGGCGCATCCCGTTGCCGAAGCGATCCTGCGGGCCTTCGGCGGCGCCGTGGTGGCGCCGTCGGCCAATCGCTCCGGACATGTGTCGCCGACGCAGGCGGCGCATGTGGCGGAGGACCTGTCGGGCCGCATCGACCTGATCGTCGATGGCGGGCCGGTGCGGATCGGCGTCGAATCCACCATCGTCGGCTGCCTCGGCGCGCCGGTGCTGCTGAGGCCGGGCGGCGTGCCGCGCGCGGCGATCGAGCGCGTGCTCGGCCGGCCGCTGGGTGAGTCGCCTTCCGCTGCCGGCCATGCCGCGGACGCGCCGTTGGCGCCCGGCATGCTGGCGTCGCATTACGCTCCGGCCGCGCGGGTGCGGCTCGAGGCGCGCGAGGTCGGGCCCGGCGAGGCGCTGCTGGCGTTCGGACCGCAGACGTTGCCGGGCGCCGACCAGGCGAGCGCGGTCAGGAACCTGTCGCCACGCGGCGATCTTGTCGAAGCCGCCGCCAATCTGTTCGGCATGGTGCGCGAGCTCGACGGCATCGGCGCCAAATCAATTACCGTGATGCCGGTGCCGCGCCACGATCTCGGCGAAGCCATCAACGACCTTCTGGCCCGGGCTGCAGCGCCGCGGGGATTGAAACCAGACTGAGAACCTTGCAACGTCATTGCGAGCGAAGGGAAGCACTCCAGCTCAGTGCACGGAGCTGGATTGCTTCGTCGCTTCGCTCCTCGCAATGACGGGGAGAGAGCCCAAGATGAACATCAATACCCCCCTGCCCGCCGCCGTCCTGTCCCCCGAACTGATCGCGCGCTTCACCGCGATCGTCGGAGAGCGCCACGCGCTGACGGACGCGCGCGAGATCGAGGCCTACGTCACCGAGGAGCGCAATCTGTACCGCGGGCGTTCGCCGCTGGTGCTGCGGCCGGGCTCGACCGAGGAAGTCGCGGCGATCTGCCGGCTCGCGAGCGAAGCGCGCGTCGGCATCGTGCCGCAGGGCGGCAACACCGGGCTCGTCGGCGGCCAGACGCCGCTCAACGGCGAGGTAGTGATCTCGCTGAAGCGGATGGACAAGATTCGCGAGGTCGACACTTCGTCCAACACCATGACGGTCGAAGCCGGCGTCGTGCTGCAGACCGCTCAGGAAAAGGCCGACGAAGTCGACCGGCTGTTTCCGCTGGCGCTCGGTGCGCAAGGCAGCTGCACCATCGGCGGCAATCTCTCGACCAATGCGGGCGGCACCGCGGCGCTGGCCTACGGCCTCGCCCGCGACATGGCGCTCGGCGTCGAAGTGGTACTGGCCGACGGCCGCGTGCTGAACCTGTTGTCCAAGCTCAAGAAGGACAACACCGGCTACGATCTGCGCGATCTGTTCATCGGCGCCGAAGGCACGCTCGGCATCATCACCGCGGCGACGCTGAAGCTGTTTCCGAAGCCGCGCGCGGTCGAGACCGCGTTCGTCGGCCTGCAATCGCCCGAGGCCGCGCTCAAGCTGCTCGGCATTGCGCAAGCCGAAGCCGCGTCGTCGTTGACCAGCTTCGAGCTGATCGCCGAGATCGCGCTGGACTTCTCGGTGCGCCACGAAGGTAACCGCGATCCGCTGCAGAGCCGCTACCCGTGGTATGTGCTGATCGAGCTGTCGTCGCCGCGTGACGACGCCCGCGGTGCACTCGAGAGTATTCTGGAGCGCGGCATGGAAGACGGCCTGGTGGACGACGCCGCGATCGCGGCCTCGACGACGCAGAGCCAGGCGTTCTGGAAACTACGCGAGGACATCTCGCATGCGCAGAAGCCGGAAGGCGGCTCGATCAAGCACGACGTCTCGGTGCCGGTCGCCTCGGTGCCGCGCTTCATCGCCGAGGCCAATGAGGCCGTCGTCAAGCTGATCGACGGCTGCCGGCCGGTGCCGTTCGGCCATCTCGGCGACGGCAACATCCACTACAATGTCAGCCAGCCGATCGGCGCCGACAAAGCCGCGTTCCTGGCGCGCTGGCACGAGGTCAACACGGCGGTGTTCGACATCGTCCTCCGTCTCGGCGGCTCGATTTCCGCCGAACACGGCATCGGTGCCCTGAAGCGCGACGACCTGCCGGGCGTCAAGGACAAGACCGCCATCGAGCTGATGCGCACCATCAAGGCCGCATTCGATCCGCTCGGGATCATGAATCCGGGGAAGGTGCTTTAGAGTTACGACTGAGACGAGTGTCTTTGTGCCGTCATGCCCGGCCTTGTGCCGGGCATCCACGAAACCGCAAGGAGAACGTGGATGGCCGGGACGAGCCCGGCCATGACGGCGCGTAGTTATTAGAACAACGAGCCTTGCCCACTATCATCCGCCGTCAGCTTGGCGGGCGCCTTGGAGCGGGTCACTCGCTTGGCGGCAACAGGGACAACCGAAGGCGGTGCGGCCAGTTCAGCTTCGCTGATCGGCAATATCAGTTGCGCGTTGTCGTTGGCGACGCGGTTGACCTCGGTCGAGACCGGATGCCAGACGAACACGCCGTCGCGCGGCGGGCGCAGCAAGGCGGCGGCAGCGCCGAGGTCCTGCTCGTCGCCGTCGAGCCAGCGGCCGAAATCACCGTGCGGGATCGTGACTGGGACGCGGTCGTGCAGTTCGGCCATGGCCCCCGCCGCCGCGGTGGTGACGATCGCCACGGTGTCGAGCTCTTCGCCGTTGGGGCCGACCCAGGTCTCCCACAGCGCCGCAAAGCCGATCGGGCCGCCGTCCTTTGGATGAATGAAGTAGGGCTGCTTGCGCGAGCCGAGCGGCTTCCATTCGTAATAGCCGTCGGCCGGAACGAGGCAGCGCCGTCGCCGAATCGCATTGCGGAACGCCGGCTTCTCGAACACGGTTTCGGCGCGCGCATTGATCAGCAGCGTAAAAGTACGTGGGTCCTTGACCCATGACGGCAGCAGGCCCCAACGCATCAGCCGGAACCGGCGCGCGCCTTGATCGAGCATCACCACCGGGATCGGCTGGGTCGGGGCAATGTTGTAGCGTGACGGAAAATTAGGCTGATCGAGATAGCCAAAAGCTTCCCGGATTGCAGCCGGGGCCGAAGTGATCACGAAGCGCCCACACATCGACCAACCTGCCGCTTTCAGAGCCTGTTAACGTCGACCGATAAATATGACACCAATGGCTGCCAGTGAACCCCATGCCGCGCGATCGNNGTGTAAAAAGACGGCCAGTGCCGACGCCGACACCCGCGCCGCCATGCTGGTGGCCGCCAACATCAATCCGAATACCGGGCTGGCGACGGACTATCTAAATCACTTCAATGAAGCCGTGATGCTGCTCGAAATGATCCCCGACATGCCGGAATGTTCGGAGGATTTCCTGAGCTGGCAGCCGCTTCCTATGCGAACA
>NZ_BADD01000171.1 GCF_000333455.1 Rhodopseudomonas sp. B29 | reverse complement strand
ACGGCCGCGGTTTGATGGCGCCGGAGAGCGACATCGATCTCTTGTTCATCCTGCCCTACAAGCAGACCGCCTGGGGCGAGCAGGTCGCCGAAGTCATCCTGTACTGCCTGTGGGACATCGGCCTCAAAGTCGGCCACGCGACGCGCTCGGTCGACGAATGCGTGCGCCAGGCGCGCGCCGACATGACTATCCGCACTGCGATCCTGGAGACGCGCTTCCTCACCGGCGACGACCAGCTCTACGCCGAACTGGTCGAGCGCTTCGACAAGGAAGTCGTCGAGGGCACCGCCGCCGAATTCGTCGCCGCCAAGCTGGCCGAGCGCGAAGAGCGCGTCCGCCGCAGCGGTCAGTCGCGCTATCTGGTCGAGCCGAACGTCAAGGACGGCAAAGGCGGCCTGCGCGATCTGCACACGCTGTTCTGGATCGCCAAATACGTCTACCGCGTGCGCGAGACCTCGGAGCTGCTCGAGCGCGGCGTGTTCGATCCGGCCGAATTCCGCACCTTTCGGCGTTGCGAGGATTTCCTCTGGTCGGTCCGCTGCAACATCCACTTCGTCACCAAGCGGCCCGAAGAGCGGCTGTCGTTCGATCTGCAGCGCGAGATCGGAGTGCGGCTCGGCTACACCTCGCATCCGGGCATGCAGGACGTCGAGCGGTTCATGAAGCACTACTTCCTGATCGCCAAGGAAGTCGGCGACCTCACCGCGATCCTGTGCGCCAAGCTGGAAGATCAGCAGACCAAGGCGGCGCCGGCGCTGACCCGGATGATGGCGCGGCTGCGCCCTGCGGCGAAGCGGCGCCGCGTACCGGAGTCGGACGATTTCGTCATCGACAACAACCGCATCAATCTGGCGGTGCCGGACGTGTTCAAGCACGATCCGGTCAATCTGATTCGCATCTTCCGCCTGGCACAGAAGAACAACCTGGCGTTCCACCCCGACGCGATGCGCACGGTGACGCGATCGCTCGGGCTGATCAATCCGCAGCTTCGCGACAATCCCGAAGCCAACAAACTGTTCATCGAGATCCTGACATCGGACAACGCCGAGCCGGTGCTGCGGCGGATGAACGAGACCGGCGTGCTCGGCCGCTTCATTCGCGCCTTCGGCCGCATCGTCTCGATGATGCAGTTCAACATGTACCACCACTACACAGTGGACGAGCATCTGCTCCGCTGCGTCGGCAATCTCCAGGAGATCGAACGCGGCGGGAACGACGAATTCGTGCTGTCGAGCGAGCTGATGCGCAAGATCCGCCCGGATCATCGCGCCGTGCTGTATGTCGCGGTGCTGCTGCACGACATCGCCAAGGGCCAGCCGGAAGATCACTCGATCGCCGGCGCCAAGGTGGCGCGGCGGCTGTGCCCGCGGCTCGGCTTCAACGCCGCGGACACCGAACTGATCGCGTGGCTGATCGACAAGCATCTGACCATGTCGACGGTGGCGCAGTCGCGCGATCTGTCGGACCGCAAGACCATCGAAAATTTCGCCGCCGTGGTCGAGTCGGTCGAGCAGATGAAGCTGCTGACCATCCTGACCACCGCGGATATTCGCGGCGTCGGTCCCGGTGTCTGGAACGGCTGGAAGGCGCAGCTGATCCGCACGCTGTACTACGAGACCGAGCCGGTGCTGACCGGCGGGTTCTCTGAGGTCAATCGCGCCGAGCGCATCCGCGCCGCGCAGGCCGAATTCCGTGCCGCCTTCACCGAATGGCCGGAGGCCGAGCTCAACGCCTACGTGGCGCGGCACTACCCGGCGTATTGGATGAAGGTCGATCTGCAGCGCAAGATCCGCCATGCCCGCTTCCTGCGCGCGTCCGAGCAGGCCGGCCACAAGCTGGCGGTCAATGTCGGCTTCGATGAAGGCCGCGGCGTCACCGAGTTGACGATCCTGGCGATCGACCATCCCTGGCTGCTGTCGATCATCGCCGGCGCCTGCGCCTCGGCCGGCGCCAACATCGTCGATGCACAGATCTACACCACGACCGACGGTCGCGCCCTCGACACCATCTCGATCAGCCGCGAATACGACCGCGACGAAGACGAAGGCCGCCGCGCCACGCGGATCGGCGAAACTATCGAGGATGTGCTGGAAGGCAAGCTGCGGCTGCCCGAGGCGGTGGCGCGCCGGTTCACTGCAAGTACCAAGTCCAAATTGCGCGCCTTCGTGGTCGAGCCCGAGGTGGACATCAACAACAACTGGTCGGACCGCTACACGGTGATCGAGGTCTCGGGTCTCGACCGGCCGGGCCTGCTCTATCAGCTCACCGCCGCGATCTCGAAGCTCAACCTCAACATCGCCTCGGCCCACGTGGCGACCTTCGGCGAGCGCGCCCGCGACGTGTTCTACGTCACCGATCTGCTCGGCGCCCAGATCACCGCCCCGACCCGCCAGGCCGCGATCAAGCGCGCGCTGGTTCACCTCCTCGCCAATGGCGAGGCGGAGCAGAAGCCGGCGGCGTAAAGCCGGTCAGCGCCGCGCAGGGCGGCGCTGACCGCACGGGGCTTGTTGTTTCAGGTGCGCTTCAACTGTCCGCCGGCCGGCTCAGTTGCGCCCTTGTAGCGTCCGAGTGACAGGAACAGTGCGGCCGGCACGATCTGCAGCGCAGCCAGCATCATCAGCGGCGTATCGGCGCCGCCATAGACGGCGCTGAGCTTGGCGAATGTGACTGGGCCGACGGCCGCCCCGAGGAAGAACGCGAACAGGAACCACCCGAAGATTCGCGACACCGCGCGTACTCCGAAATAGCGGCTGGCAAGGTACGGCATCAGGTCGGTGTCGCCTCCGATAGCGAGGCCGTTCAGCACGGTGGCGAAGATGATCACCGCGGGGACGGCAGTTACCGAATAGATCGCGGCGCAGCTTGCCGTCAGCGCCAATGCCGCCACGGCAATCAGCGGCGCGTGGAAGCGATCGAGCAGATGGCCGAAGCCGATGCGGCCGAACAACGTGGCGATGCCCGACACCGCCTGTATGGTGGCGACGTCTCCGAGCGTCATGCCGGCCTTCTTGGTGAGGATGTAGACGATGTTCGGCGCGATTGCGTAGAACGACATGCCCATGATGGCGAAGCTGACGGCGAGCTTCCAGAACGTACCGGTTCGGATCGCCTTGCCGACCGTCATGTCATCGGCCGCCGCCGCCGCGGTAGCTTCGGCGGGGTTTGCAGCGGCCGGGACGCCGTCGGCAGCGAGTCCGTAACTCGCCGGACTATCCTTCACGAGCAGCGCGACCAGCGGCAGCGCGACGATCAGTTCGAAGACGGCGAACACGATGAGGGCGACCGGCCAGCCATGGGCGCCGATCAGGTGCTGCATGGCGATCGGCATGCCGAAGGCGCCGACCGCCTGGGCGCTGGCGGCGAGACCCATCGCCAGGCCGCGGCGGCGATTGAACCAGAGCGAGATGGCGCGTGCGTAGGACACCACATTGGTGCCGGCCGCGATCAGGCCCATCAGGGCAAAGGCCGCATAAAGCTGCCACAGATTGCCGATCTGGCTGAGGATCACCAGGCAGAGGGCGAACAGCACGATGCTGACGCCGGCGAATTTGCGCGAGCCGAAGCGGTCGAGCGGCCATCCGCACAGCGGATAGGCCATGGTCTGCATCAACAGATAGATCGACGCCGCGGTGGCGACCTCGGCCTGCTGCCAGCCGAACTGCTTGGCCATCGCGGCGGCCAATAGCGCAAAGCTCGAAGCGAAGAACGGGACCGATCCGGAGCCGATGCCGATGCCGGAACCGACAACCACATACCATCCCGGGAAAATGCGTGACTGAGCCATGTCGCCGAACCTTGTTGATGAAATCAATTTCATTTTTGCGGTGAAGCTGGTTCCGGTCAAGCGCCAGGTGGCTGTCAATTAACGAGCCACGTGCGGAAACGGTTAGCAAATTGCCCATTTGTCGGTCATGCACGGGCTTTTCTCGGCGGTTGACGATTGATCGGATCCGATGTTCTATGAAGGGCAGCAATGAAATTGATTTCATAAATGCCCGATCGGTCGACCAAATCGCCATCCGCACGCCCCTCTCGCCTGGCCGAAGTGGCAGAGCTTGCGGCAGTTTCGCCCGCGACGGTGTCGCGGGTTTTCAACGCGCCGCATCTGGTCGGTGCGGAGACGTTGAAGCGCGTCACCGAAGTCGCCGAACGCCTCAACTACGCGCCAGACGGTGTTGCGGCTTCGCTGCGGCGCCATCGCAGCCTGGTGGTCGGCGCCGTGATGCCGTCGCTGCGTCACGCCTATTTCGCCTCGACCGTCGAGGGGCTGCAGAGCGAACTCGCCGGTAGCGGCTACACGCTGCTGCTCGGCGTTTCACAGTTCGATGATCAGGCCGAACTAGGCGCTGTCCGCTCCATGATCCGGCAAGGTGTCGATGGGCTGGTGATTGTCGGGCGCCGACACGATCCAGCACTGCTGCCGCTCATCGCCGACAGCGGCAAGCCCTACGTGCTGACATGGTCTTACGACGCCGAGCTGCCGTCGGTCGGCGTCGATCATCGCAAGGCGATGCAAGCGGCGGTCGATCATCTGCTCGACCTCGGCCACCGTGACTTCGCTGCGTTGATGGCGTTTCCGTCGATCGATCGCGAGCAGGAGCGGATCGCCGGCATCACGGACGCTTTGAGCCGCCGTGGTCTGAGCTTTACGCCCGATCGGCTGATCGATGCCGGCGGCAGTTCGCTGCAGAACGGCCGCAACGCTTTCCGCTCGGCGCGCGCGCGTTATCCGTCAGCGACCGCGATCGTGTGTACCAATGATTTGCTCGCCGCCGGCGTGCTGATGGAATGTTCGGCTGGCGGCATCGCCGTGCCGCGCGATCTGTCGGTCGTGGGCTATGGCGACCTCGATGTCGCTGCCGCACTCAACCCGCCGATGACCACCGTCCGTGTGCCGTCCGAGGAGATGGGCCGGATCGCGGCGCGAAGCCTGGTGTCGCGGCTGAACGGCAAGGACGACCTGCTCCACATCGAAATCGCCACTGAACTCGTGGTCCGCAGCAGTAGCGGACCGGCACCTCTCCCGCAGCAAAGATGATAGCCGACATGAATCTGCACACCCGCACCGATGCGCATCAACATTCTTTCCTGGACAAGAGCTTCGAGGTCGACGTCGAGACCGATGTCACCTACGGCGTCGGCGGGGTCGGTTACGATCCCGAGGTCGGCCCGGCTCACTACCGGCCGCTGAAGCTCGACATCTATCGGCCGCGCGGCGCCGGCGGCGCGCGGCGGCCGGCGCTGATCATGGCGTTCGGTGGCGCCTTCCTGCGCGGCAGCAAGGGCACGGAGATTTTCGCCGGAGAAAACCCTTCTACTGCCGTGGCGGAATATTGCCACGAGTTCGCGCGCCGCGGCTTCGTCTGCTTCTCGATCGACTACCGCCTGATGCAGGAGGCGCCTGATCCAGGCGTCACGCCGACGCTGCTGCCCGGGCAGCAGCTCAGTCGCGATCGCATCGACTATGTGCGCGGCCAGCTCGGGCTGCCGCCGAGCACGCCGCAAATGCTGGCTGATACGCTGGAGGCCGCGACCGACGACATGACACGGGCGATCAGCTTCGTGCGCGCCCGGTCGCAGGCCTTCGGTGTGGACTGCTCGCGAATCGCGATCGGCGGTTTTTCGGCCGGCGCCATTCTGGCGCTGAACTCGGCGTTCGCCGAGCGGGCACCAGTTGCCGCCGTCGTCGCGCTCTCGGGGCGGATCGCGCCGGCGACGCTGAAGACCTATGTGGATCCGCAAGCGAGCAATCCGGCTGCCCTGATGATGTTTGGGGAGAAGGATCTGCCGACTATCCTGGCTGGTCTCGACCGGCTGCCGCATCAACGGACCGCAGCCGGCATCG
>NZ_BADD01000172.1 GCF_000333455.1 Rhodopseudomonas sp. B29 | reverse complement strand
CGCCTCGATGACGTGCCCGGCAGCGGCGGTGCCTTCGTGGCCATGCGACAGGATCAGCCGGGTCGAGGCCATGTTGAGCGACAGCCGCAACATGGTCGAGATCAGCAGCACGGTCGGGAACGACGAGAATTCCAGCGGCGCCTGGATGAACAGCGACGTCATCAGGATCAGGATCGACAGCGTGATCGAGATCGCCAGGAACAGGTCGAGAATCAGCGACGGCAGCGGCAGGATCAGGACGACGAGGATCACCAGCACGCCGAAGGCGAGCGCGAGATCGCCGCGGCGCAGATAGGTGATGATCTCTTTCAGGCTCGGAAAGCCGCCCGAGCTCTGGCCGACCGTGGTGTCCGTCATCGCCGCCGCCTTCTCATCCCGCTGTCGCTTGCGGCGGCCGGACGTCGACGCGGCGACCGCAGGGCCGCCGGCTCGAACGTGAGGCACCGCGCTGGCGTCCACGGGCATTCCCCCGTTGTTCGCGACCGACGACACTTCCACTTCACCCGGCAGAATTTGCCGAGTGCATGGTTAGCAAAGGGTTAACGAGGGCCCGGCACCACGACAGTGTTGATCCGGCGGACCGCAGCTGCACGGCCGGAGCAGCCGCGGCCTCGCACTTTTCTGGGTTTTCACAGTTCTTATGAGAAGATCGATTGTTGCTTCTTCGAATATGATACGATGCCACAAATCAAAGCCACTTTGCGGATCATTCGCATGCGATTGTTATTTCTGCTCTCCTCCTGCTTGGCTGTTGTGCTTGGTGTTGCGGGGCCGGTTTGCGCCCAACAATTTCCGGGTACCAAGAATGTCAACGATTGCACGTTTCTGCAGGATCCCGACCAGACCCGTCGTTGCATCGAAAGCTATCAAGGAGTGACATCCACGCCGATGGTGACGCCGCAAAACAACGTTTCACCATTGTTGCCTTCCTCACCCGATACCGCCGTCGAACCGAAGGCTTCGACCGCTTCACCGCCAAGATTGAGCCCGGCTCCACCGCCGCGCCTAGCGCCCCGGTAGCCCGCTGCCACCCTGTTCGAAACAGTCGCGCGAACGAAAGTTCGTGTGACTGCCGGTATTGAGTAGCCCCGCTGCCTATGTTAATAGGAACGTTATTCTGTTCGCAGGGCAACCATGGCTGGCAAACGTCATACCCGCGAGGTCATCGCAGCAAAGTTGGCCCAAGCAGACGATATGGCTGCTCGTGGCGAGACTCAGCAGGACATCTCGAAGGCACTTGGCGTTAGTGTGATGACCTATCATCGCTGGCGTAAGGACCGCGGTGATCATCAAGCGCTGAAGGTGTCGGTCGAGAGCGAGGAACGGCCGCTCCCGTTGGGGTTGGAGTATTCCCGAAGCGGGAGTCTTCCCGAGTTGCAGGTTGAAAACGATCGGCTTCGCCGGTTGGTCACGGATCTGCTGCTGGAAAAAATGGCCCTACAAGAACAGTTGCACCAGCAGAGCGATATTCTGAGGCTGCGCTCTCGCAAACCATGATACGTTAAAATACTTTCAAGTTTAGATTTATTATAATATTCGAGCACATATGTGCGGCGGAGTTGGTCCGCAGCATTTGAGTTCGCCAGTATCCCAGGCAGCCTGGATAGGCACCAATGCAAGCGCTCACTCGGTTGTTCGAGCGGCGCGGAAGAATTGTCCATTTTTTCGCTGAAGATGTGATTTTCTCCCGCGGCACCGAAATCATGCACGTGTACAGGGTGCAATCCGGCACCGTGATGTTGCACTCATCGTCCTTAGCCGGGCGCGAGATCGGGTTTGAACTTCTGCGGGCCGGCGACTTTTTCGGCATGGTTCCCAACCTGCAGAGAGGGATAGCAGGGGTCGATGCGACGGCGTTGAGCGAATGTGACCTTCTCGCGGTGGACCGTGAAGCTTTCGCCGACGCGATCCGTACGGACATCGAGCTGACGCACGAAGCGCTGCAGGTGGTGGCGATGCGTCTCGCGCGGCGGACCAAGCAAGCCGAAGAGCTGGCACTGTTCGCGGTGCGAGGCCGCTTGGCTCGCTACGTGATCGGGCTGGCTCAGCAGCAAAATGGTAGTCTGAGATCGGAAGCGAAGGTTCGCCTTGCATTCAGTCAGAAAATCATGGCTGCCATGGCGGGGATTTCGCGCGAGACTCTCAATCGCCAGTTCCGATCCTGGATCGAGGCGGGCGTAGTGTCATTGGAGGGCAAGGAACTCCGGATCCTCAGGCCGGATCATCTGATTGCTTTTGCCGGCGCCGCCTACGACTAACGTCGATTATTTTGACCCGTAGGAAGTGATCACGGTCATAGGTACCGCACGATGCGTAGTGTTAGATGCGCGTCCTGCCGGTAACGGTAGGTGGTATAGAGAGACGAATACTTTACAGGTTCGCGGTCGGGGGGGCTGATCATGCCGGGCGCTGGTAATTCAAACATTGCACCGGAGTCGATTGTTCAGAACTCTGAAGGGGCATCCAGAGATGCGACCGAACGACGTCCCGAAGCATTGATACTTGACCTCAAAAGCAAGGTGTTGCGAATCGAAAACGAGCGCAGGCTCAAGGAACTTCTTGAGCAAAACAAGAAGCTCGCAGCGTTCGCTCGCGAGACTGCCGAGGAGATCTTCATTCTTCGATCGGCGCTGATGAACGCTCGGTAATCTTCAGCTTCGCAAAGGCGCTCCGGCAACAATCAATGCTGTACGGGTATTTCGCGCGTGCGAGTTGAAGCTACGCGAACGACCAAGCCCGCTGAATGCCCGTTCCAGCGATTCTCACCTCAATGAATCTCGTCTAGCGAGAGTCATTCTTCTGGTGACGGGGCGCGCTCCGGCTACGCGGCAACTGCGAAATGCTGACCTTCGAATCGATCTGCGCCGTTCGCAGATGAGATTGCCTCACCCACACGATACCGGGCTCGCCCCATGACGGCTTGGGCTTTGACTTTTCCGCCATGGGCGTCGGCTGAACTCCGGCAGCTCGCTGCAGCGACTCCTGGATCATCCGTTGCACCTCGGCAGGCGATTTCGCCGTTACGGTCGTTGCGCCGCCCGCCTTGCTGGCATCGATACCCGCCGCCTGCGAGACGGCCGCCGGAGGTACCAACCGGCCGGGCCGCAACTGCACGCCGACGATCCGGCCATTCATCGGGTCCCACGCACATTCATAGGCATGGCGCAGCCACTGATTCTGCACCAGGACGCGGATCGAATCGCCGCGATAACGGACCACGCCGTCGGAGCCGGGCTGCTCGGCCTGAGTGAACATGCCGCCGAACGGACGTGACAGCCAATCGTAGTCGAGCGGCGCGCGCGCCTCGATCAGCGGCACGCACGCCTGGGCCGCTGAATCGGCGTTGCGACGGACGCAGGCCGTGTCACACGCCGTGGGGACCGGCGCCGCATTCTGGTCGGTCGGCGCTGGTGCCGGCGTCACTTCCGGCGGCATGGCGGGCCCCTGCGCGATTCGCGTCGATGCGCGTCCCGGCTCGGCACGGCCGTCAGTCGCTGCCAGGCCGTACACCACTGCGATCACGCAGCAGATCACCATTCTCGGATTGCTGAAGCCCATCATTCCGTCGTCCGTCCCCAACCGACCAGCCCTAACAGCCCACATCCAACAAACTTAATCATAACATAAACCGCGACCGAACTCTCACCAAACCTTTCGGGGGGATGTCCGCCTCTTTAGTGCGCAACTCCGTTGCCTGCGTTAACATTTCGAGCCGCTGCCCCTCTGGATCGAGGTCAAATATTTCAGAGACTTAGCGGTCTTGGTGTTCAAAATATAACATAATTAACCTCATGTATCGCGAAATAATAACATCACTTGTTATTTCTGAACATGTCGATTAACGTTTCGGTAACCCTTCGATCAAGGGTTGCTTTGACTCCAGCATTGATGCGCACGAGCGCGAGAGTGACCAAGGAGAATACGTTATGAATAAATTTCTGTTCACCACGGTGAGCGTGATCGCGCTCGGCTTCGGATCGTCGGCGTTCGCCGCGGGATCGTCGTCCTACACCAACCAGAGCGGCAACAACCAGCAGGCCACGATCGACCAGAGCGGCGGCGACTTCAACAAGGTCGGCACGCTAGCCAACCCGTTCGCGCAGGACGACGGGCTGTATTCCGGCGGCAACGTCATCTCCATCACGCAGACAGGCGGGACCGTTGGTAGCAACCAGTTCGGCGTGTCTGAGCAATCGTTCCAGAGTGGCGGCGCCAACTCCGCTAACATCAGCCAAACTGGCGTGCGGAACGACGCGGTTCTCCAATCCACCGGTTACGGCAATGGGTATGGGGCAAATTCGATTTCTCAGGTCGGTGATAGCGGTCACGTGTCGCTAAAGCAAACCGGCAACTTCAACGCCTTCTCCATTAATCAGGCTGGCGGCTCGGATTTGCCCAATGGGTATGGCATCTCTGGCATTCCGACGGATCTTGGTAGCGTTTTCTTCGCCAAACAATCTGGGGACGCCAACTCGGTGTCGTCCAGCCAGACCGGATGGCAGCTGGTAATCCTTTCCCAGACCGGCGGCTACAACCAGCTCTATAACACCCAGACAGGCTTCGGGAATTCGCTCACCGCGTCTTCCGCCTATTCCGACCCGGCCGTCCAGAGCTATGATGGCTCGGGAGCTTCCAACGTGATCTCCAACACGCAGACCGACAGCAACCAGACTCTCTACGTCGATCTGCAATATGGCCACGCTAACAACATCACCAACGTACAGAGCAACTTCAACAACCTGGCCGCGGTCTACTCTCAGTCAGGTTACAATCTGACCATCAACAATACGCAGTCGGGTCAGAACAATTTCGCCTATTACGTGCAGGCCGGTTCGCAGACTTCCGCAACGGTGAACCAGACCGGCAACTCCAACACCGCAAGCACGACGCAGAACGCTAGCTCGTCCAGCTCGAGCATCACGCAGGGCGGCAACAACAACAACGCGACTGTCACCCAGAACGGCGCCGTGGCGTATGCGCTGTTCACGACGATCAATCAGGGCGGCAACGGCAACACGGCGACCTCGACCCAGTCCGGTTCGACCAACGCCGCGAACATCTTCCAGTCCGGCAGCGACAACAAGACCACCTCGACTCAGGCCGGCACTTGGTCGTTCGCGCAGCTCGATCAGAGCGGCGGCGGCAACACCATCGTCGGCTCGCAGACCGGCAGTGGTTACGCGCAGAACGCCGCCTACGTGACCCAGGTGTCGAACACCAACGTCGCCAACTATACGCAGAACGGCTCGGGCAATTACCTGAACGTGAAGCAGTAAACTGATCGACCACCTCCGGTGGGGCGGTGCCCCACCGGAGTTCTTCGTCTGTAGTGCTTCGGCCGTCATTCGTCGAAGTAAGGGTCCAAAGCGCCTGGCTCCAGCCGGGCCGCCTGTGTGAAAGGGGTGGACTGCATGCGCGCCCCGCTGATGGTTCTTCTGGCTGCCGGCCTTGCGCTCGCCGCTTCGCCGGCTATCGCCGCGTCGTCGTCCTACATCACCCAGACCGGGGCCGGAAATACCAGCGACGTCGACCAGAGCGGCAGCACGACCAGTCAGATCGGCACCTCTGCCAGTCCGTTCGTGCAGGAGGCCGCCTCAGGCCTGGGCGGCAACATCATCATCATTACGCAGACCAATTCCGGCAACAGCGTGCTGGGAGCGGTGATGCTGGCTCTGCCGGCCGTCGGCTCCATCGGACAGTCGGGCACGGCTAATCAGGCCACGATCATTCAGGCCGGTCTGGTCGGTTCGGTGCGGCTCAGCCAGTCCGGCGACTACAACGGCAACTTCACCGGCGCCGTCCATGCCATCGAGCAGGGCAAGGATTCCGAAGCCGCCAGCGCTTCGCTGATCCAGACCGGAACCCGCAACGACTTCTCGATCCGCCAGGAGGGGGGCAGTCTCAACAGCGCTGTGGTGGTGCAGACCGGCACGGCGAACCTCGTGGAACTGTCTCAGTCGGGCAACAGCCTGTCGCTCAGCCTGACCCAGACCAACAACAACAATCAGGCCATCGTCACCCAGACGGGCCTGCGCGACAGCGTGACCGCGTCCCAGACCAACACGGCGGTGCTGAGCAATTTGATCAGCGCCAGCCAGGCTGGCGTCGACGACAAGGTATCGATCGCGTCGCAGCGCGGCTCGGGCAACGTCATCACCACTCTGCAATCGAGCACCAACGACAGCCTTGCGATCGCCCTGCAGGACGGCTACGGCGTGCGCCTCAGCAATGTCCAGACCGGCGACGCCAACGCGCTGGCGGTGTCGCTTCAGACCGGCACCAGTAACACCATCACCAATACCCAGACCGGCAACAACGATATCGCAACCGTCACCTCTCAGAGCGGCACCAATCTGACGCTGACCAATACCCAGCGCGGCAACAACGGCATCGCCTTGTTGACGCAGAGCGGCAATCTCAACGTTGCCGTGCTGCTGCAGGACTCCGGCAGCGCGTTCAACACCGCAGCGCTCACGCAATCCGGCGTCAACAATCAGGCGACCGTCACGCAGGAGGGCCGGCATAGCGACGCCAAGGTGAACCAGTCCGGCAATTGGTCGTTCGCGGTGATCCTTCAGAGTGGGACTAACAATGCGGCTTCGACCGAGCAGTTCGGCGCGGGCCAAACCGCCGCGGCCAGCAATGTCGCCTCGACGACGCAGAGTTCGAGCGGCAACACCGCCTCCGCGACCCAGACGGGAGCCGGCCACAGCGTGACCGTGCGGCAGTAACGTCGAGGCGGCTCATAACATGGAAAATGTTAACTACGCACACCCGACGGCCGTGATTAGCTAAAATTTGAAGGACTGATCTAAGCCGATTTTCGCGGCTTCCCGGCACTGTTCCACACGACCTAAGGGAACAGGGGACGGGTTGATGAAGAAGATTTTGCTAACGACGTTTGCCACGTTGCTGCTCGGCTCGGCCGCGCAGGCCTCCATTGTTAGCACCTCGCAGCAGTCGGCCACCATCATTCAGATCGGCGACGGCAACAGCGTCGGCTCGGCCACCAATCCGTTCTATCAGGAGAACGGCGCCGGCAGCGGCGGCAATCTCATCAGTATTACCCAGACCGGTGCCGGCAACAGCTTCGGCATCGACGGTTCGTTCCAGTCCGGCACCGGTAATCAGGCGAAGGTGACGCAGAGCGGATCTGGCAGCAGCGTCGAGCTGCGGCAGACCGGCAGCGCCAACACCGGCCACATCGACCAGTCGGCGAACGCCAGTTCGATCGCAATCGTGCAGACCGGCAGCGGAAATTCGTTCAAGGTGACGCAGGCCGGTGTCTCCAATGCGCTCTCGCTGGCCCAGCAGGGCAGCGACAACGTGGCGACGTTGAGCCAGTCCGGCAGCAATCACCGCATGACGGTTCGCCAGTCCGGGAGCGGCAATTCGGTTCAAGCCGATCAGAGCGGCAGCGACAACATGCTGCTCGCGACCCAGAGCGGGCAGGGCAACATGCTTGTCGCCAACCAGAGCGGTACTGGAAACCAGGCGACGATCGGCCAGACCGGCACGGCACAGTACGCGATGCTGGTTCAAAGCGGCGCGAACAATACCATCGTTGGAACGCAGAGCGGCGCGCAGAACCAGGCCTACGTGACCCAGACTTCCAACGGAAACACCGCCGTATTCTCGCAGAGCGGCGTCGGTAATGTGATCCGCGTGCGCCAATAATTGGCCGGGAGCTTAGCTCCCTCCACCTGCCAACAGCGAATTTCGACCTGAAGCCAGCCGAGCGATCGGCTGGCTTCACCATTTATTTATGATATTCTGGCGATGGCGGTGTGTTTGATATAACGTATCTCCGAAGTCGGAGGGTCTCATGGGCGCTTATGATCTGCCACCGGGCGTCGTGTGTTCCGTCGTCCGGCACGAAGACGGAGGTCGCCTCGAGATCAGAGGGCGGGTGATATCTCCGCAGGCCCTGCAGGGGAAATATGTCCTGCAGATCAAGCGGACCGGGCCCTCCGGCTCCTCGACGGTCAAGCAAGGTGGACCATTCGATCTGGCCGCCGGCACCGAAACGTTCCTCGGCCTTGCGAATCTCAATCTGGAGCCGGGAGCGACCGTTTCGACTGATTTCAGCCTGCAAATCGGTGACGGCGTGAAGCTTTGCGAACAAGGGGATGGCCAGTGAAGATCGATCGATTTGGGTGTTGCGTGCTCCTGGCGGTGATCGCATCGGTGCAATCTGTGCCCGGCTTTGCCCAGAGTATCTGCAGCGACTGTTCGACCGAGGCCCAGATAGCGGCCTTCCTGAATTCTCCAGCGGCCCTCCCGCCAGCGGTCCAGGGACGGAACACCGCCACTGTGGTGCAGACCGGGACCAACAACGCCGCATCTTCGGATGTGACAGTGCCGGCCGGCGTCGGGGGCGGAACGGGCTCCTATTACGGTAACACCACCGTACAGACGCAAGCGGGGGACGGGAATAGTTCCAGCCTCCGGGCCGTCGGCAATCTCAACACGCTGACCACCCAACAGGTCGGCACCAATAACAGCGCATCGGTCACGGTTTATGGGAACAATAATGCCGTGACTAATCAACAGGTTGGAACGGGGTTATCATACACTCTGCAGCGGGTCGGAAACGGTGGAGCGATCTCCGTGTCGCAGCGCAACTGAGCGTCACCATATCATGTTACAGAGTATGTTGGTAAACTGTGATCATTGTGCCACTTAGTCTAATTTTGCGTGCGCAGTTGAATGTTAATCAACGCATGTTCGTGGCTAACACATTATACGCAAGCGAATCTATTTCGTATCGGTAGGGGATTGAACATGAGCCTCGGGAAGCATCTGGTCGCGCGACCACGCTTGGCTCTGAGATTGTTACTCGGTCTGACCGTGGGACTCGGACTATCGAGCGCTCCGAGTTTGGCCGGCAGTCTGGTTTACACGCCGTACAACCCTTCCTTCGGCGGCAGCCCGGGTAATGGTCCCAACCTGCTGGCTCTGGCCAACGCGCAAAATCTTCCGCTTGCGGAGCAGAACGCCGCTGCGGCTGCCGCGGCTGCGGCGAGGAGTTCGGGCGGGGCAGGCTCAGGCTCACTGACCGCCGGACAGCTCTTCGCCCAACAGCTGCAAAGCCAACTCCTCAGCTCGTTCGCCAACCAAATCACGCAGGCGATCTTTGGGCAGAATGCGCAGACGTCGGGTACCTATACCTTCGGGTCCACTTCGATTTCCTTCGTTCATGTGAGCGGGCAGATCAACATCAGCATCAACGACGGCACGTCGGTCACTTCGATCGTCGTGCCGGCGCTGAATTAGTCGCGGCTGATGCGTCGCCAAGATTGCAAGAGGGAAATCTTGAACTTGAATCGAATTACCAGGTTGGCCGGAGCGGTCGTGTTTGCTCTGTGCATCGGCGGATGCGCCCCGGGCGTGCGTGATCCATTGGAAGCGCCTCCAAGAGTGACCGATCCGTCACCAACGGCTATAAGCCTGGAGACGTTGCCACGTGCACACCGGAAGGTGGACATCGCCGTTTATCAATTTGCCGACCTCACTGGTAAGAACGAGCCGAACGATACGCTGGCAGTATTCTCCCGTGCGGTGACGCAGGGAGGCACTGCATTCGTCGTCGACGCCCTGCGACGCGCCGGTCGAGGCAACTGGTTTACGGTCGTGGAGCGAACCAATTTGGCGGCGCTCCTGCAGGAGCGGCAACTGATTAACGCGACCCGCAAAGAGATCGATGGCGACAACGCCAAGCCGCTCCCCCCCCTTCATTTCGCCGGCCTCCTGCTCGAAGGCGGCATCATTGGTTACGACGCCAATACGATAACGGGCGGCATCGGAGCGAATTATCTGGGAATAGGCGGCGACGTGAAATACAGGCGTGACACGGTCACGGTCGGTATGCGTGTCGTGTCCGTGCAAAGCGGTCAGATCCTGACCAGTGTAACGACCACCAAGACGGTCTATTCGGTTGCCGTGGACGGAAATGCGTTCAAGTACGTGGCGGTGAACAAGCTGCTTCAGGCCGAGGCCGGCATCACAAAGAACGAGCCGACACAGCTCGCCGTGCGGCAGGCAATCGATTTGGCCGTGTACGCAACGGTCATCGAGGGGGCCCGGGTGAAGCTTTGGCGTTTCGCGGATCCACTGCTCCAGGCTGGTCTTATCGAAAGATATCTTCGAGACGATAAGATTGAGGTCCCCGCGGCTCAGTCGTCGAATTCGGTCTCGGCATTGGCTCGGATGTCGTCTGCTGATCAGCACTGACACCCACAGCGATGATCCGTACTTATTGATGTGGGGGCGCGCTTCGTGAATTGGTTGACGGATCGGGTCAAGCTGGCCCCGAACTCGCGACCGGCTGAAGATCCGAAGTCTGCTGCTGACGAGAGGTAGCGGCGGCCTGTACCGCTGCGCCCGTTCTCGGCTGCATAGCGATCCTCGCGACGGCGATCGAAAGCATTGCCAAGGCCGCGCCGGCGAAGATGTCGATGAAGTAGTGGCCGCCGACCAGAGGTGTCGCGAGCAGCATGCCGACATTGGCAATCAGCGCCCACGGCCTCAACCACCAGATGCACCACAGCGACCACATCGACAGCACTGCTGCCGCGGCATGGAAGCTCGGAAACTCGATGATGCCGTTGAACTCCCCGAGTTTGAGGATGCGCAGCGTGCCGTCGCGTAGCATCGGCAGATCGTGCATTTGCCCAAGACAGCCGCCGGCCTTGAACAGCGCCGTGTCGGCCTCGATGCCGTAGTGATAAAAAGTGCCCATCGCGGGCGTCCAGATGAACACGAGTGTGGTGACGATCAGCGTGAGCGCGGAGGCCAGTGTGAACTGTTGAAGCCGGCGATACTGCCCCGCGAGCCCGAGAGCCAGCGGGACTCCCAGGATCGGCCAGAAGATCATCGCGTAACCGTAATGCGCGAACGGGATCAGGTCCGGCCGATCGATGAAGAAGCGAAAATACGCCGGCCAGTCCAGTCCCAGCATCGCATCGAAGGCGGCGAGGTTGGCGTCCTGCAAAGGCAGGTTGGCGGAGGCCGCTATGTAGGTCAGCGGCGGCATCAATAGCGACAGCGCCTTGAGCTGAACCAGCGCGCCGCAGATGAACGCCAGCCGGGATTGGAAGATCCCCCGCGTCGCATAGCCGATGGCCCCCACGACCATCGTCAGTCCAAGCGGAACCAGCGCTCTGGTGCCTATCTGGATCGAGAAGTCCGTGACCGCGACGCCGACGCCCAGCGCGAGCGCCAGGACGCCCAGGACGATCCAGTTGCGGTTGAAGCACCTCCAGGCGTGCGACGTCTCGGCATCGGTCATAAATCTGGCACCCACAGCAATTCAATCGTCGTAGGATCTGGTCCGTGCTGACGGCCATGTTAACGGCCGAAAGGTTGATGAAATTCTCAGGGAATCGTCGAAAAATACGGCGGCGGTAATCTTCTTCGCCGTGTCGACCATACCGGAGCACTCGGCCTTTGCGCACGACGTCGCCAGTCCACGGCCGTGCGGCCTCGCCGTGTCGCGCCGCCGCGGGGCGGCGCGGGTGATCGAGCGAGCGCGTGCCGGTGATCGAACGGCCGCCGCTCCGGCGCGCCGCTCCGACACAGAGCGATTGCCGGCCCGCCACCGCCATTGTATGGGGAGACCGCACCGTCCGCGCCGGCGCCGACGGGCCTGTAGCTCAATGGTTAGAGCCGGCCGCTCATAACGGTCTGGTTGCAGGTTCGAGTCCTGCCGGGCCCACCAAATCGCAAACCCCTAACATCCGTTTGCGTCCTCAAGCGTCCGCAGCGGCGGCCGAAAGCCCCGACGAATTGCCATTTCCGTGCTGTGGACGTCCGTCACCGTCCGTCGGATCGTTGCTGACACCCAGTCTGGGGCATCTGATTTCGCGTGCGCCGGACATACCAACATGGCGCCCCCCCCCCCGACCACCTAGACGCCCCGCAAGCCGCTGACGAGCGCCACCGCATGCGATGCTGCGAAGCCTGAGACAAAGCGCTACAAGCGGTCCGCAGGTGGCAGTCTGCATTTGCTGGTGAACCCCGACGGATCGAAATGCTGGCGATTGGCGTACCG
>NZ_BADD01000173.1 GCF_000333455.1 Rhodopseudomonas sp. B29 | reverse complement strand
TGCCGAGGCCCGCGACCATGATGCCAGCAACAAGCGCCACAACGACCACCCTGAGATGGGTCGCACGGTCGGCGCTGTAGATCGAATGGTTCATCGGGAGCCTCCTGCCGTTATCTCCACCTTCGGAAGTTGGTAGTGGCCTTCCGAAAGCAGGTTCAAGCAACTCGCACCAAACAACGTAGGACATCGCCGAGCCGTTCCGCAGGGGTGATCACAAGCCGGTGAAAAGACTTGATCCGTCGCGATTAGCAAAAGCGCTGCGCTGCAGAAATTCGACAGTGAACTCAGTTGCTTGTCTGTCACCAGACGTTGGTTCCAGGCTCGGGATGCTGACAGGATGAAGCTGACTGGAACATGAATGACCTCTTGTCTGTGGCCAAAATGTCGCGCAGCCGACCCGATAATCAGACGCTGCCGACGGTTTTTAGCCGCGCCCGAGGATGGATTTCGGCCTGCGACAGCACGGTGGTCTGAGCCCGGAAGCGTTCCACCAGGGACCGAACGAACGGCCGGATCGACGCCGAGGTGACCAGCACCGGCGCTTCGCCTTCGCGCGCCGCCTGCTCGAATTTGTCGCGAACCGCGGTCATGAACTCCGACAGTTTCGACGGCGCCATCGCCAGGCTGCGATCTTCGCCCTGGCCGATAATCGATTCGGCAAACGCCTGTTCCCACTTGGCAGACAGCGCGATCAGCGGCAGATAGCCGTTGTAGGACGTATTCTGCGCGCAGATCTGCCGCGCCAAACGAGCGCGGACGTGCTCGACGATGGTCGACGGATTGCGCGAGAACGCCAGCGCCTCGGCGATGCCTTCGAGGATGGTCGACAGATCACGGATCGAGATGCGCTCGGCGAGCAGCAGCTGAAGCACGCGCTGAATACCCGATACGGTGATTTGTCCGGGCACGATGTCCTTGACCAGCTCGGACTGCTCCTTCGGCAGGTCCTTGAGCAGCTTCTGCGTCTCGCCGTAGGAGAGCAGGTCGCTCATGTTGGCCTTGAGCAGTTCGGTGAGATGCGTCGATAGCACGGTGGCGGCATCGACCACCGTGTAGCCCTTCAGCGACGCCTCTTCCTTGAAAGCGGCGTCGACCCAGGTCGCCGGCAGGCCGAAGGTCGGCTCGGTGGTGTGGATGCCCGGCACCGTCACCTGGTCGCCCGCCGGGTCCATCACCATGAACTGGTTCGGCCAGATGCGGCCGGTGCCGGCGTCGACTTCCTTGATCTTGATGACGTAGGTGTTGGCCTCGAGTTGGACGTTGTCGAGGATGCGCACCGCCGGCATCACGAAGCCCATCTCGATCGCCAGCGAACGCCGCAGCGCCTTGATCTGTTCGGTCAGCCGGTCCTGGCCGTCCGGGCCGTTGACCAGCGGCAGCAGCGCGTAGCCGAGTTCGATCTTCAGGTCGTCGATCTTCAGCGCTGCGCTGATCGGCTCCTCGGCGGCTGCGGCCGCCGCAGCCGCTGCGGCTTCCGGTGCCAGCGCGGCCTGGGCCTGCTCGGCGCGGATTTCGCCCTTGCGATTGCGCGCCTTGACCGCCAGCCAGCCGGCGCCGCCGCCGAGCGCCAGGAACGGCAGCGTCGGAATGCCGGCAGCATCGCCAGCACCAGCATGACGCCGGACGCCATGCCGAGCGCCTGCGGATAGCCGGAGAGCTGACTCATCAGCGCCTTGTCGGCAGAGCCGGAGATGCCGGCCTTGGACACCAACAGGCCCGCCGCGGTCGAGACGATCAGTGCGGGAATCTGGGTGACGAGGCCGTCGCCGACGGTGAGCAGCGTGTAGGAGTGGCCGGGCTT
>NZ_BADD01000174.1 GCF_000333455.1 Rhodopseudomonas sp. B29 | reverse complement strand
CTGGGATCTTCGACCGTCGTTGCCCCGCGCGCATCGTTGGAATGCATACCGTAGCCGGCGCCGACGAAGAACTCGGTCTTGTTGAACGGACCCAGCACCATCCTGAATTTTGGGCTGCCGAGCGACGCGTCGACACGCCCCGAATTAGCGGCGTTGTAGAGCGAATCCACGTTGGCGGCGTAGTAATCGCCGCGCCAGCCGATCGTCGTCCGCAGCCAGTCGGTCGCCGGCGTCGCGGCGGACAATGGCCACCCCGCTCCCGTCGTCAGCTCCGCCGGCGCGCTGGTCGACGGCATCAAGGCGATCGGCGCCAAGAAGATCGCGCTGGTCGCGCCCTATATGAAGCCGCTGACGCAGGCGAGGATCGCCTCGTTCTTCTCGGCGAGCTCGGCCTTCATCTTGTTGATGGCGTCGGTCTTCTTGCCGAGCTCGGCGAACTGGCTGGCGGTCTTGTTCTTGAGCTGGTCGACGCTCATTTCCAGCCGCCGGGCCGACATGGCGAAGTCGGCGCGCAGCTGGTCCTTGTCGGCCTGGATCTCCGCCATCGACAGCGGCGTCGCGGCTTCCAGCCGCTTGGTAGTGAGCCGCACCGCGCGGTTGTGCACCAGCGGCGCGATCATCAGCGCCAGCAGCATCGCCACCAGAAAGCCGATCGCCAGATACATGATCTGCTCGACCATGGAAGTCTCCCGTCCACGAGAAGCGGCGCGCAGGGCGACCTTAAGGCCGACCGCCGGCGACCGGCGTCAAATGCTGCAATGGTGGAAGCCGGACAGACTCGCGGCCGGCTGACATCGTCGAGAGCACGATGCCATGGCCGACCGCTGCAACGCCAGAGCGTTGCCGCGTTAACGTGAATCGGGGCCCGTCCAGGCCCCGCCGGAACGGATCAGAACGGATTCCAGGTCGCGTTCGGGGTGAACTTCAGATAGCCGATATTGGCGCCGAGCCGCAGGCCAATGCCGGACTGGATCGGCACCAGCACGATATTGTTGGCGGTCAGCGCCGTCATGCCGAAGCCGCCGACCACATAGGCCGAGCCGTCGATCCCCCCGAAACGCTGATAGATCGCGTTGGTGGCGGGCAGGTTATAGACCAGCGTCATGGTCCGGGCGCCGTTGCCGCCCCAGTCGAAACCGACCGAGGGACCCTGCCAGTAAACCTTCAGGTCGCCGGCGTTCTTGGTATAGAGCGTGCCCTCGCCGTAGCGCAGCCCGGCCACGAAGGCGCCCGAGCCTTCCTCGCCGAGGATGTAGCCATTGGGCAGGCCCCACTGGCTGACCGCGCGTTCGATCACCGAGGCGAGCCCGCGCGAGACGTTGCCGAAGAAGCGATGGCCGGCGCCGACCAGCTCATCTGGCGCGTAGGTGTTGGCGCTCGCCGGTGCACGCGGCGGCAATCGCTGCTGCTCCTGCGCAGAAGCGGGCGCGGCCATGGCCGCGAGCGCGACGAATGCCAGCGCTGCGAGACGCGATGCAAATCTCATGAAGTCACCCCTGGGTATCCATCCCCGGCGCGGCGCCTTAACCGGATGCTGACCTGCATTCGCTAGGCTGCCACCACCGTCCCCGACTCGGCATGTTATCGGGTTCAACTATGACCGCACAACGGCAGGAAAGTTACCGCTTTCGCCTCGGATCGGCCTTGTTTGCGACCGCGTTGGCGCTGTCCCTCGGGACGTTCTGCCGGGTCGAGGCCGCGACGACGCAACGCGTCGTGGTCGATCGTAGCACCGGCCTTGCCGTTTCCGGTTTCGATCCCGTTGCCTATTTCACCGATCATGAGCCGCGGCCGGGAGACCCCGAATTCGAGCTCACCCTCGAGGGTGTGGTTTGGCGGTTCTGCAACGCCAGCAATCGCAGCTTCTTTGCCGAGCGGCCCGATGTCTATGCGCCGCAATTCGGCGGCTACGATCCGGTCGCGGTGGCGCGCGGCGTGCCGCTGGCGGGAAATGCGCTGGTGTGGATCGTGGTCGGGCAGCGGCTGTACCTGTTCGATCGCGATGAGACCCGCACGGCTTTCGCGTCCGACCCCGAGCGCTATATCGAACGGGCAAAAGCCGCATGGCCGAAGCTGCAGCAGACGCTGGCCGAGTAGCATCAGGCCGCGTTCGGATCTCCCCAGGCGATAAAGTCGGGAACGATGAAGTTTTCGCGTGGCGCGTCGAAGCGGAGCGGCCGGCCGGCGCTGTCGGTCAGCCGTCCGCCCGCGGCCATCACCACTGCGGCGCCGGCGGCGATATCCCATTCGCAGATCGGCGCCAGCCGCGGATAGATGTCGGCGCTGCCCTCTGCGATCCGGCAGAACTTCAAGGCCGAGCCGATCGCCTGCCGCACCGCGCCGGGCCGCGCGTCGATAAAGGCGTTGGTGCCGGCATCGGGGTGCGAGCGGCTGACTGCGGCGATCCACGGCTGGCCAGCCGGCGGTAGCGGCCGCGTATGGATCGGTCCGGCCCGGCCATCGGACCCCAGCCGCTCGGCGCCATGCCCGACCGCGCCGCGCCACAATTGACCGAGCGCCGGCGCGCCGACGACGCCGAGCAGCGGGACGCCGTCGCTGACCAGCGCGATGTTCACGGTGAACTCGTCGTGGCCGGCGAGATACTCCTTGGTGCCGTCGAGCGGATCGACCAGGAAGAAGCTTCCGGTGGTCGGCCGGCCGCTGGCGCAGCTCTCCTCCGACAGCACGGCGATCTCCGGCCGCAGCCGCGCCAGCCCCTCGGCGATGATGCGGTCGGCGGCGAGGTCGGCGGTGGTCACCGGCGAGCCGTCGGGCTTGTGCGTCACCTGCGGAGACCCGGTCGCCAGAATGGCTGCGCCGGCGCGCTGCACCAGTTCGGTCAGCGGGGCCAGCAGGGCGACGGCCTGCTCCAGCGTCATGGCCTCGCTGGTTTCGTACGCCTGACGCATCGATCTTCTTCCTTCCGGTCCCAGGCCAAGGCGTGCATTAGCCGCCGTTATGTTTGGCAGCACAATCCGCCGCGGTGTATCAAGCCTCGAGCAGAGCCGATTCGCCCTCGACGCGGCCGTGCCCCTTGAGGAACCAACACATGACCGGCACCACTCCCGATCAGGCCCCGGCCCCCGACGCCCTCGAACTGGCGGCGCTGCTGTGCTCGCGCGTGTGCCACGATCTGATCAGCCCGGTCGGCGCCATCGTCAATGGCCTCGAAGTGCTGGACGACAGCAACAAGCCGGACGACCGCGAATTCGCCCTCGATCTGATCCGCAAGAGCGCCAAGACCGCTTCGGCGCGGCTGCAATTCTGCCGGCTGGCGTTCGGCGCCGCCGGCTCGGCGGGTGCTCAAATCGATCTCGGCGACGCTCAGAACATGGCGCGCGGCCATCTCGAAGACGACAAGACTAAAATCGTCTGGAATCTGCCTCGGCTGTTACTGCCGAAGAACAGGGTCAAGCTGCTGCTCAACATGCTGATCATCGCTCAGCAGACGATTCCGCGTGGCGGCACGCTTACCATCGATCCAATCGGCGAGGGCGAGAGCCTGAGCTTCCGCGTCGTTGCTGCCGGTTTGAATGCCAGAATGCCGCAGAATATCGCCGATCTGCTCAGCGCCGCACATGCCGGGCCGATCGACTCCCATGCCGTCCAGCCCTACTACACGCGGCTGCTCGCTCAGGCCTGCGGCCTTACTGTGAGCTTGGCGCCGGACGCCGATACGATGGTTGTCGCTGCGAGCTGATCGCAACCGGGCGGCGCAAAATCGGCTAAAATAGGCCTCGTGCTATTGCGAGGATGGCAACTATTTGGCCGTCCGCGCCGGCCGTCGACGATACTCAACCAATATTAAACGCTTTCCGCAGACAGTGGCCCCATGTGTTCCAGGCGCGACCCGTTGCGCCGACGTGGTGAAGGCGACTGCCCATGGACGATCTTCTGCGCGAGTTTTTGACGGAGACTTTCGAGAGCCTGGACACGGTTGATAACCAGTTGGTCCGGTTCGAGCAGGAGCCGAACAACGCGAAGATTTTGGACAATGTTTTCCGGCTTGTTCACACGATCAAGGGGACGTGCGGGTTCTTAGGGCTGCCCCGTCTGGAAGCGCTGGCGCATGCCGCCGAGACGCTGATGGGCAAATTCCGCGACGGCATGCCGGTGACGGGTGAGGCGGTGACGCTGATCCTGACCACGATCGACCGGATCAAGGACATTCTGGGCGGGCTGGAGGCGACCGAGGCTGAGCCCGAGGGCGAGGACCGTGACCTGATCGGCGAGCTGGAGCGCTTGTCGATGCGAACGCCCGAGGAGATCGCCGCGGAGCTCGGCGCCAGCGCGCCTTCTGTGGCCGAGGTGCCGGCCGAGCCGCCGGTAGCGTCGAACAGCAACGACAAGGCGGGCGAGGACAAGGCCGAGGGCACGCTGGTGCCGCAGACGCTGGAGCGGCCGCTGCGTCCGGGCGAAGTGTCGCTGGACGAACTCGAGCGCGCCTTCCAGGAGACCGCCATCGAAGTGCCGAGCCCGCCGCTGCAGCCTGCCGCCGAGCCGGTCGCCGAAGCCAAGCCTGCGGTCAAGGCTGAAGCAAAGGCCGAGGCCAAAGCTGCCGCCAAGCCGGCCGCCAAGAAGGCCACCGACGAGGCGCCGGCCGAGGGTGCGGCCGCAGGCGGCGTCGCCAATCAGTCGATCCGGGTCAATGTCGACACCCTCGAACACCTGATGACCATGGTGTCCGAGCTGGTGCTGACCCGTAACCAGCTGCTCGAGATCAGCCGCCGCCACGAGGACAACGAGTTCAAGGTGCCGCTGCAGCGGCTCTCTACCGTGACGGCCGAGCTGCAGGACGGGGTGATGAAGACCCGCATGCAGCCGATCGGCAACGCCTGGCAGAAGCTGCCGCGCATCGTGCGCGATCTGGCCGGCGAACTCGGCAAGCAGATCGAGCTGGAGATGCACGGCGCCGACACCGAGCTCGACCGCCAGGTGCTCGACCTGATCAAGGACCCGCTCACCCACATGGTCCGCAACTCCGCCGACCATGGCCTGGAGAAGCCGGCCGAGCGCGCCGCCGCCGGCAAGCCCGAGCAGGGCACCATCCGCCTGTCCGCCTATCACGAGGGCGGCCACATCGTCATCTGCATCGCCGACAACGGCCGCGGCCTCGACACCGAGAAGATCAAGGCCAAGGCCTTGGCCAACGGGCTCGCCACCGAGGCCGAGCTCGAGAAGATGACCGAGGCGCAGATCCACAAGTTCATCTTCGCGCCGGGCTTCTCGACCGCCGCCGCCATCACCTCGGTGTCCGGCCGCGGCGTCGGCATGGACGTGGTGCGCACCAATATCGACCAGATCGGCGGCACCATCGAGATCAAGTCGGTGGCCGGCGAAGGCTCGTCCGTCACCATCAAGATCCCGCTGACGCTGGCGATCGTGTCGGCCCTGATCGTCGAGGCCGGCGGCGACCGCTTCGCCATCCCGCAGCTCGCCGTGGTCGAGCTGGTGCGGGCGCGCGCCAACTCCGAGCACCGCATCGAGCGCATCAAGGACACGCCCGTTCTCAGGTTGCGCGACAAGCTGCTGCCGCTGATGCATCTGAAGAAGCTGCTGCACATCGACGACGGCTCGGTGAGCGAGCCGGAGAACGGCTTCATCGTCGTCACTCAGGTCGGCAGCCAGACCTTCGGCATCGTGGTCGACGGCGTGTTCCACACCGAAGAAATCGTCGTCAAGCCGATGTCCACCAAGCTGCGGCACATCGGCATGTTCTCGGGCAACACGATCCTCGGCGACGGCGCCGTGATCATGATCGTCGATCCCAACGGCATCGCCCAGGCGCTCGGCACCCAGGTGGCCTCGCAGCACGATCTGTCGGAGCAGAACGCCGCGACCCGCGCGGCCTCGACCGAACAGCTCACCTCGCTCTTGGTGTTCCGCGCCGGCTCGGCGCAGCCCAAGGCGGTGCCGCTGTCGCTGGTCACGCGCCTCGAAGAGATCGCCACCGACAAGATCGAACTCTCCAACGGCCGCTACATGGTGCAGTACCGCGACCACCTGATGCCGCTGGTGCTGATGGAGGGCGTTGCGGTCCAGAGCAGCGGCACCCAGCCGATTCTGGTGTTCGCCGACGAGGACCGCAGTATGGGCCTCGTGGTCGACGAGATCGTCGACATCGTCGAGGAGCATCTGCACATCCAGGTCGGCTCGAGCCGCGACGGTATCCTGGGCTCGGCGGTGATCAAGGGCCAGGCCACCGAGGTGATCGACGTCGCCTACTTCCTGCCGATGGCGTTCAGCGACTGGCTGGCCCGCAAGGAGATGAAGCAGTCGGTGACGGCCCGCTCGGTGCTGCTGGTCGACGACAGTGCGTTCTTCCGCAACATGCTGGGCCCGGTCCTGAAAGCCGCCGGCTACAAGGTGCGGGTCACGACCTCGGCGGTCGAGGCGCTGTCGATCCTGCGCACCGGTGCGCAGTTCGACGTCATCCTCACCGACATCGAGATGCCGGAGATGAACGGCTTCGAGTTCGCCGAGGCGATCCGCGCCGACGCGCGGCTGGCGCCGCTGCCGGTGATCGCGCTGTCCAGCCTAGTGTCGCCGGCGGCGATCGAGCGCGGCCGCCAGGCCGGCCTCACCGACTACGTCGCCAAGTTCGACCGTCCGGGCCTGATCGCGGCCCTCAAGGAACAGACCACCGGCGCCGAAGTCGCCGAGACCATGGAGCAGGCCGCATGAGCGGAGCGGAGAAACTCTCATGAGCGACGCAGGCAGCAACAAGGCCAATCGCAGCCTCGACACGGTCGGTGGCTCGACCACCCAGTTCGCCACCGCGATGATCGGCGGCCAGCTGTTCGGCCTGCCGATCAGCCGGGTCCAGGACGTGTTCATGCCCGAGCGCCTGACCCGCGTGCCGCTGGCGCCCGACGACGTCGCCGGCGTGCTCAATCTGCGCGGCCGCATCGTCACCGCGCTCGACATGCGCACCCGCCTCGGCCTGGAGAAGCCCGACACCGACAAGCCGCCGATGGCGATGGGCGTCGACCTGCGCGGCGAGTCCTACGGCCTCCTCATCGACACCATCGGCGAAGTCCTCACCCTCCCCGACGACGCCCGCGAGACCAACCCCGTCAACCTCGACCCACGAATGGCCGCCTTCGCAAACGGCGTCTATCGCCTCGACGGTCAGCTCATGGTCGTCCTCGACGTCGACAAAGTCCTCGAAATTACCACGAACCAACGATTGGCCGCGTAAGGCCAGAATCAACTCCGGCTGATTTGAAACTGCGCGCCCCGGCGCTGAAGAAGCAGAGGCAGAACGATGAAGACTTGTCTGGTGGTCGACGATTCCAGCGTTATTCGCAAGGTCGCGCGGCGCATTCTCGAAGGTCTCGATTTCGAGATCGTCGAAGCCGAGGACGGTGAAAAGGCGCTCGAAGCCTGCAAGAACGGCCTGCCCGATGCCGTGTTGCTCGACTGGAACATGCCGGTGATGGACGGCTACGAGTTCCTGCGCAACCTGCGCCGCATGCCGGGCGGTGACGCGCCGAAGGTGGTGTTCTGCACTACCGAGAACGACGTCGCTCACATCGCGCGCGCGCTGCACGCCGGTGCCAACGAGTACATCATGAAGCCGTTCGACAAAGACATCGTCACGGCAAAATTTCAGGAAGTCGGCTTGATCTGAGCCGAGCTGCCGTCGACGCCGACAGGCGCGGCGATCGAATTCGTAGTATGTGTTGCGTGGTGGTTCATGAGTGTCGCGGTAGCGAGTAGTCCAGTTTCGGGAGCGACGCAGTACGAGCCACTGCGCGTCATGGTCGTCGACGATTCGGTCGTCATCCGTGGCTTGATTTCGCGCTGGATCGAGGCCGAGCCCGATCTCACCGTGGTCGCCTCGCTGCGCACCGGGCTCGACGCCGTCAATCAGCTCGAACGCGTTCGTCCCGACGTCGCTGTGCTCGATATCGAAATGCCGGAGCTCGACGGCATCGCCGCGCTGCCGCAACTGCTCGCCAAGAAGCGCGACCTCATCATCATCATGGCGTCGACGCTGACCCGCCGCAACGCGGAGATCAGTCTCAAGGCGCTGTCGCTGGGCGCTGCCGACTACATTCCGAAGCCCGAGACGACGCGCGAACAGTCCGCCGCCGATATTTTCCGTCATGACCTGCTGCAGAAGATCCGCAGCCTCGGCGCCCGGGCGCGCCGCAGGGCGTCTCCGGGCAGTGTGGCCGCACCGGCCCCGGTCCGCGAAATCGCGCCGGCTCCGCATGCCACTCCGGCCGCGCAACTGGTCAAGCGTGCGTTCAGTCATGTCTCGCCGCGCGTGTTGCTGATCGGCTCCTCGACCGGCGGTCCGCAGGCGTTGATGTCGCTGGTGGCGACCATCGGGCCGGTGATCGATCGCTTCCCGGTGCTGATCACTCAGCACATGCCGCCGACCTTTACGACCATTCTCGCCGAGCATCTGTCGCGCGCCGCCAAACGTCCGGTACACGAAGGTGTCGATGGCGAATTGATCAAGTCAGGCCAGATCTATCTCGCTCCCGGCGGGCGCCACATGAAAGTGGGGCGCCAGGGCGCCAACCCGGTGATCACGCTGGAGGACGGACCGCCCGTCAACTTCTGCAAGCCGGCGGTGGATCCGCTGTTCGCGACCGCTACCGAGTTCTGGCAGAACGCGACGCTCGCAGTGGTGCTGACCGGCATGGGCTCGGACGGCATGCGCGGCGGCAAGGACATCGTTGCCGCGGGCGGAAGCGTCATCGCCCAGGACGAAGCGACCAGCGTGGTGTGGGGCATGCCCGGCGCCGCCGCTAATGCGGGCATTTGCGCCGCCATTCTGCCGCTCGATCAGATCGGGCCGAAACTGGTTCGTCTGTTCTCGGGAGATCGTACGTGACGCCGGCTGATTACGATTATCTGCGCAAGCTACTCAAGGATCGCTCCGGCCTCGATTTGTCGGCCGACAAGCAATATTTGGTCGAAAGCCGGTTGTTGCCGTTGGCGCGCCGGCTCGATCTCGCCGGCATTCCCGAGCTGGTGCAGCGCATGAAGACCGGCGACGAGCGCGCCGCCGGCGACGTGGTCGAAGCCATGACCACCAACGAGACCTTCTTCTTCCGCGACAAACTGCCGTTCGATCATCTGCGCGAAGAGATGCTGCCGGCGCTGATGCAGGCGCGCGCAGGCCGCCGCTCGCTCCGCATCTGGTGCGCGGCTGCGTCGACCGGCCAGGAGCCTTATTCGATCGCGATGTGCCTGAAGGAGCTCGGCGCGCCGGCTGCCGGGTGGCGGTTCGAGATCATCGGTACCGATCTGTCGCAGAGCGTGCTGGAAAAATCCAAGTCTGGCTTGTTCAGCCAGTTCGAAGTGCAGCGCGGCCTGCCGATCCAGCTTCTGGTGAAGTACTTCAAGCAGACCGGCGATCTGTGGGAGATCTCCCCCGAGATCAAGGCGATGGTGCAGTATCGTCAGCTCAATCTGCTGCACGATTTCTCGCAGCTCGGCACCTTCGACATCGTGTTCTGCCGCAACGTGCTGATCTACTTCGATCAGCCCACCAAGGTCGGCATTCTCGACCGTATTGCCAAGCGGCTCGAGCCGGACGGTTACCTCACGCTTGGCGCTGCCGAGACGGTCGTCGGTCTCACCGACACCTTCAAGCCGCACCCGAGCCGCCGCGGCGTCTATCTGCCGAACGCACAGCGCGCCTCGCCTTCGATCGTGCCGGGCATGCCGTCGGCTACGCGCCCCGCGCTCCGCGTGGGATAGGGGCGAGTAGAGAGATTGTAGTACAGAGATTGTAGGGCGGATAAGCGTAGCGCCATCCGCCATCTACCTCCGAACTGCCCTCTGATTTCCTCACCCACTCTCCGGCGGATGACGCCTTCGGCTCATCCGCCCTACGGCCTTATCTACGGGCTATCAACTCCGCACATCCTCACATTCGTCATTCCGGGACGCTCACGCAGTGAGCGAACCCGGAATCTCGACGTGAGTGGCGTCGTCGTCCAAACGGCTTCGAGATCCCGGGTTCGCGAGCTGCGCTCGCGCCCCGGAATGACGAGTGCGAAGGTAGTGCGTGCGGCCGCGCTCGAAAGCCGGACACCCCCCACAAACAAAAACCCCGCCATTTGCGGCGGGGCTCAGGTTGCTCTCGGGGAGGCGGCGCCGAAGCGCCCTTGCAGAAACGATCAGGCCGGGATGCGGACGTCGTCTTCGGTCGGTTCGCGCAGCACGTAGCCGCGGCCCCAGACCGTCTCGATGAAGTTGCGGCCGTCGGAAGCGTTGGCGAGCTTCTTGCGCAGCTTGCAGATGAAGACGTCGATGATCTTGAGTTCCGGCTCGTCCATCCCACCGTAGAGGTGGTTCAGGAACATTTCCTTGGTCAGCGTGGTGCCCTTCCGCAGCGAGAGCAGTTCCAGCATCTGATATTCCTTGCCGGTCAGATGCACGCGCTGGCCGCCGACTTCGACGGTCTTGGTGTCGAGATTGACGACGAGGTCGCCGGTCTGGATCACCGACTGGGCATGGCCCTTGGAACGGCGGACGATGGCGTGGATGCGGGCGACCAGCTCGTCCTTGTGGAACGGCTTGGTCATGTAGTCGTCGGCGCCGACGCCCAGGCCCTTCACCTTGTCCTCGATGCCGGCGAGGCCGGACAGGATCAGGATCGGGGTCTTGATCTTGGAAACACGCAACTGCTTGAGAACGTCGTACCCGGACATGTCGGGCAGGTTCAGATCGAGCAGGATGATGTCGTAGTCGTACAATTTGCCGAGGTCGACGCCTTCTTCACCGAGATCCGTCGTGTAGACGTTGAAGCTCTCGGATTTGAGCATCAATTCGATCGACTGCGCAGTCGCGCTGTCGTCTTCAATCAGCAATACGCGCATGCCAGTCCCCTCTAAGCGCCGCTCCGGGCGTCAGGCGTCCGCACTACCTGCGGCACTGGAAACGCCTCTGAACAACTGATTCGGATCCTGACAAGATATGGTTAACAAAACCTGATTCCGGTCCGCAAGGTGTCTTCGTGCAATTTTTGTCGAATCGCCCTAAGATATTGCGTGGATGCAGATTTTTGTTAAGCCGACCTCTTCAAGTTCCAGGTGAGGAATCGGCGCTAACCGACTCTTCCGACTCAGCCCTTCGTTCTGACGGGCGAGCGCGCCTTCAGCCACCAAAGACAGTGACGCAATCATTAACGATGCGGGTAAACACGAAGTTAAGGGGCAGGGCCCCGCGTCGACAAACTTAAGGGTTCGGCAATGAAGGCCTTGGCCGAGCAGATCGGCGACATCGACGCGGTCAACACTTATGGCCGAGTTGTGGGCGTGCGCGGGCTGATGGTGGAGATCGCCGGGCCGATCCACGCAATGAGCGTCGGCGCCCGTCTCGTGCTGGAGACCGGCGGCAGTCGCGCCATTCCGTGTGAAGTGATCGGTTTCTCCGGAAACAACGCGGTGGTGATGCCGTTCGCGGGGCTCGAAGGCGTGCGCCGCGGCTGCCGCGCCGTGATCGCCAATTCGGCCGCGCAGGTGCGGCCGTCGCCGGCGTGGCTCGGCCGCGTCGTCAATGCGCTCGGTGAACCCATCGATGGCAAAGGGCCGCTGCCGCAAGGGCCGTCGCCGATGCCGTTCCGCAATTCGCCGCCTCCGGCGCATTCGCGTAAGCGCGTCGGCGCGCCGCTCGATCTCGGCGTTCGTGCGCTCAATACGTTTCTCACCTGCTGCCGCGGCCAACGCATGGGTATCTTCGCCGGCTCCGGCGTCGGCAAGTCGGTCCTGCTGTCGATGCTGGCCCGCAACGTCGATGCCGCCGTCTCGGTGATCGGGCTGATCGGCGAACGCGGACGCGAGGTGCAGGAGTTCCTGCAGGACGATCTCGGCGAGGAGGGCCTCGCCCGCTCGGTGGTGGTGATCGCGACCTCGGACGAGCCGGCGCTGATGCGGCGCCAGGCCGCTTACCTGACGCTATCGATCGCCGAGTACTTTCGTGACGACGGCAAAGACGTGCTGTGTCTGATGGACTCGGTGACGCGCTTCGCCATGGCGCAGCGCGAGATCGGGCTGTCGGCCGGCGAGCCGCCGACCGCCAAGGGCTACACGCCGACCGTGTTCACCGAACTGCCCAAGCTGCTGGAGCGCGCCGGGCCCGGCCTGAACGACGGCACCATCACCGGCATCTTCACCGTGCTGGTCGACGGCGACGACCACAACGAGCCGGTCGCCGACGCGGTGCGCGGCATTCTCGACGGCCACATCGTGATGGAGCGCGCGATCGCCGAGCGCGGGCGCTACCCGGCCATCAACGTGCTCAAATCAGTGTCGCGAACCATGCCGCGGTCGTGCGATCCAGCCTACCTGCCGGTCATCAAGCGAGCTCGGCAGGTGATGGCGACCTACGCCGACATGGAAGAACTGATCCGGCTCGGCGCCTACCGCCCCGGATCGAGCGCCGAGGTCGACGAGGCGATGAAGCTGCACGAGCCGCTGGAGGACTTTCTCCGGCAGGGCAAAGACGAGGCGACGAGCCTCGGCACAGGATATGCGCAATTGGAGCAGATCCTGAGCATTGCAGCAACGGAACGCTAACTTTGTCACGTCATGATGCTTGGCACGTCAATCGTTTTGCGGGTTGGCCCCTTGTGGGACGACCGGCACAGTCCCGCGTCGAGTGGGGACTTCTGGGGAGTACGAGTCGATGAAGTCACGTGAAACGCTGATCCGCCTGAAAAAATTTCAGGTCGACGAACGGCGCCGCCGGGTCGCTCAGATCGAAGGGATGATCGCGGATTTCCAGCGGATGTCGACCGAACTGGAACGAGAAATCCAGACCGAGCAGGAGCGCGCCGGCATCACCGATCCGACGCATTTCGCCTATCCGACCTACGCCAAGGCCGCCATCCAGCGACGCGAGAACCTCACCCGTTCGGCCGATGAGCTGCGTATCCAGCTGGAGGAGGCGCGCAGCCAGCTGTCGGAAGCCTATGACGAGCTGAAGAAGGTCGAGCTGCTCGACGAGCGCGACCAGGCGCGCGAGCGCGCCGAGGAGAGCGCCCGCGAACAGGCCGACCTCGACAGTATCGGCCTGATGCGCGCCCGCATCGGCGCTGGCGCGGTGGCCTGAGCGATCACCAGCGGCTTAGTTCGAGACTGATTGCAGCCCGGGCGCAACGCCCGGGCTTTTTCGTGCGCGGTATCCACACAAGCCCGGCGGCCTGCCGTGGTGAATTACGGCGCCGCGGGATATGCTGCGGGCGACCGAGGCTTCGCCCCGGTCCAACCTGTGCGGCCCGACGGGCCGTTCTGAAGGATGCGGAATGCTGACGTCGGCTGAGTTGGTGTGGCTGATCGCTGCGGTTGCCAAGGGCGATCAAGCGGCGTTCGAACGGCTCTACGCCGCCACGCGCGCGAAACTCTTCGGCGTTGTGCTGCGTATCTTGCGACGTCAGGACCTCGCCGAAGAGGTGATCCAGGAGGCCTACGTCAAGATCTGGAACAGCGCCGGGCAGTTCAATCCCGGCGTGGCCTCACCGATCACCTGGATGACGTCGATCGCGCGCAACCGGGCGATCGACGTGGTGCGCAAGCGCAGCGAAGTTTCGATCGAGGAGGAGCCGAAGGCCAACGAGGTCGCTGCGGAGACGCCGGACCCGCTGGCGCGCCGCGAGATGACCGAAGAACTGAAGCGCCTGCTCGAATGCGTCGGCCGGCTCGAGCCCGAACGGCAGAAGCTGGTACTTCTCGCTTACTACAATGGTTGGAGTCGTGAGCAACTCGGCGCCAAGTTCAATGCGCCGGTGAATACGGTGAAGACCTGGCTGCGCCGCAGCTTGCTCGACATCCGGGGATGCCTGGGACTGGTGTGATGGCTTTCGACGACGACCAAATCGCGCTCGCAGCGGAATACGCACTCGGCACACTTGATGCCGACGAGCGTACGCAGGTCGAGGCCATGATGAAGGCCGATCCGGACTACGCAGCCGTGGTCGACGCCTGGATCATCAAGCTCGGTGCCCTCAATCAGATGGTCGGCCTGGTCGAGCCGTCGCCGGCCGTCTGGGACCGCATCAAGGCGGCGATCGCTGCGGCCAGCGATGTGCAGCACGGCTTCGTGCTTCCCGCTGCACCGCCGCCGGTTGTGCCGGAGAATGCGGCCACCGACCCGTTTGCGCCGCCGGCGCCTGCCAACGATGCGGCGGTCGCGCCCGCATCGACGACGTCCGAACTCAGCCCGGAGTCGCGCCGCGTCGTCGCCTTCGCCAAGCGCGCTTACATCTGGCAGCGCGTTGCGATGGCGTCGGGCGCGATCGCGGCGTCGCTCTTGGTCGTGCTCGGGTTGCAACTCTATTCACCGGATGCGTTGCCCGATCCGCTGCGTCCGCCGGTTCGCACGCGCGTCGTCAAGGTGCAAGCGCCGGCCCAGCCACAGCCGGCCCAATACGTCGCGCTGCTGCAGCGAGATGCCAATGCGCCGGCCTTCATCCTTACGGTGGATGCCGGCAGCAAGACGTTCACAGTGCGCCGCGTCTCGGCAGCTCAAGAGCCGGGCAAGAGCTACGAGCTGTGGATCGTTTCCGACAAGCTGCAAAAGCCGCGCTCGCTCGGCGTCATCGGCGGCCGCGACTTCACCGTGAATCCTGCGCTGAAGGGCTACGATCCGGAAATCGTCAGCCAGGCCACCTACGCGGTCACCGTCGAGCCCGAGGGCGGCTCGCCGACCGGCGTCGCCACCGGCCCGATCGTCTACACCGGCAAGCTGATCGAAAGCGTGCCCGGCGGAACGGCTCCTGCTCCGCGCTGACAGGCTGATTAGTCAGCAGCCGCGCCGCAACGACTACTCAGCTGCGCTAACTTCGTTCAGCAGCGGCTTCGCGCCGTTGAGGAACGGCTCGATCGCGTCCAGAAATTGCTGCGGCGATTGCAGTTGGGGGACGTGAGCGCATCCCTTCAGAATTTCGAGCTGCGCATCGGGCAGGGCGGCGGCGAGTTCGATCGCCATCGGTGGCGGCGTCGCTTCATCGTGCTCGCCGACCAGCACGAGAATCGGGACCTTCACGGCGCTGATCTCGGCGCGAAGATCGAGGCCTGCCAGCGCCTCGCAGGCGGATTTGAAGACGTCGCGGTCGGTGCGCAGGAAGGCGGCGCGCCGGTCCTGCATCAACACAGGATTAGCTGCCTGAAATTCCGGCGCGAACAGCCGGCGCATCGCGACATCAGTGATCGCGGCCATGCCCTTTGCCTCCGACACGCGTGCCATGTTGCGGAAAGCCTCGCGGCCGGGCTCGGAGAAGGCGGCGCCGCAGCCCGCCAGGATTAGACGGCCGGCGATCGCCGGATCGAGGATCGCCATCTGCAATGCGACGAAGCTGCCATAGCCGTTGCCGAGCACGATCGCCGGTTCGCCGGCAGCGGTCTCTTTGATGAACGCCGCCATCCGCGCCGCGACCGCGGGTAATCCGCCGTCGGCAGCCTGCGACTGACCGAAACCCGGCAGCTCTGGCACGAGCACGCGAAACGACCTCGAGAGAGTTGGAACGATGGCGTCAAAGCTGGCGCGGTCGGACAGCAGCGAATGAAACAACACGAGCACCGGGCCGTGCCCGACCTCGGCGGCATTGACTGTCCCTCCGACGAAAAGCCTGTCCATCGCTTTCTCCGTGCTGACGCTGGTTGCGCCGGTCGGCGCTGCTGAACTCCAGGGATAGATCAAAATCAGGCGATGGCAAGCGATTTGCGCTTGACGTGAAATATCACGACTGCGAGCATGCGGGACTTACATACCCGAGAAACCTATGCTTCTTCGCGAAAATGTCTACCGTGCGCTCCGCTCTGATATCCTAGATTGCCGTTTGGCGCCTGGGGGTGAAATGCGCGAGCAGGAGCTGGCCGAGCGTTATGCGGTCAGCCGGCAGCCAGTCCGTGACGCCCTGTTGCGGCTCGAACGCGAACACCTGGTCTCGGTGCAGCCGCGCCAGGGCTATCGGGTCAATCCGATCTCGCTGTCGGACGCCCGCGACCTGCTGCGCTTCCGGCTGGCGTTGGAGCCGGCTTGCGTTGCCGAGGCGATCGAGCAGGCGCCGGACAGCGTGCTGCAGGCGCTCGACGCCTTCCGCAGCTTCAGCGGCGATCGCGAGGCCTTCATCGAATACAACCGTGGCTTCCACACCGCATTGGCCGAGTCCTCTGGCAACCGTCGCATGGCGATGGCGCTGATCGATCTGATCGCGCAGGCCGATCGGCTGGTGCGCGTCAGCCTGGCCAATCTCAAGGGGCACAACCCGGACAAGCTCGTCGCCGAGCACGCCGCGCTGATCGACGCGATGCAGCGCCGCGAGCCGCGCGCCGCGGCGCGGATCATCCGCGCTCACATCGCCGAAACCGAGAAGCGCGTGCTGCCCGCGCTCAAGCGCAACGCCATCATCGTCGAGGAAAGGTGATCATGAACATTCCGTCGAATCCCGCCGCGATCGAAGTCGAGACCCACGGCAACTTCGTCGACGGCCGCGAGGTCATGGCCGGCGAAGGTCAGTTGCTCGACGTCCGCAATCCGGCGACCGGCGACGTCATCGCCCGCATTCCGAATTCGACCGCCGCCGACATCGACCGCGCGATGAAGAGCGCGCGCGCCGCATTCGAGGGCCGGGAATGGGGCGGCATGGACACGCGCGCCCGCGCCAGGCTCGTGAACCGTCTCGCCGACGCCTTCGAAGCCAATCTCGATACGCTTTATCGGCTGGAAACGCTGAACAATGGTCGTCCGGTCAACGAGACCCGCGCGCAGCTGTCGCGACTGCCGGATTTCTTCCGCTATTTCGCCGGCGTCGCGCTGGCCCGCCGCGACTCGGTGATCCCGGTCGAGGGCGCCTATCTCAACTACACGCTACGCACGCCGATCGGCATCGTGGCCAACTGCACGCCGTTCAACCATCCGCTGATGATCCTGTGCAAGTCGCTCGCCGTGGTTCTGGCGACCGGCAACGTCACCGTCGTCAAGCCGTCCGAATACACGCCGCTGACGACGCTGAAGCTGGCGGAGATCTTCAGCGCCGCCGGCCTGCCGCCCGGTGTGTTCAACGTCGTGCTCGGCCTCGGCCAGAGCGCCGGCAAGATGCTGGCCGAGCACGGCGACATCAACAAGCTGGTGCTGACCGGCGGCACCGAGGCCGGTCGCATCGCCGGCAGCGCCGCCGCCAAGGTGTTCGCGCATCAGACGATGGAGCTCGGCGGCAAGACGCCGGTAATGGTGTTCGACGATTTCGACGTCGATCGCGCCGTCAACTACGCGGCGTTCGGCGCCTTCATCGGCGCCGGCCAGACCTGCGTCTGCGCCTCGCGGCACATCGTCCAGGCGTCGATCTACGACGAGTTCGTCGAGAAGCTGCAGGCCAAGACCCGCACCATCCGTATCGGCGATCCGTTCGATCCTTCGACGCAACTCGGCCCGGTGATCTCTGCGCGGCAGCGCGATCGCGTACTCACCTATTCGCGTTACGGCCACGAAGATGGCGCGCGGCTGGTCACCGGCGGCGTCGCTGCAAAAGTCGCCGGTCACGAGGGCGGTTACTTCGTCGAGCCGACCGTGTTTGCCGACGTCAAGTCGGACATGCGCATCTTCCAGGAGGAAGTATTCGGTCCCTTCACCTCGGTCACGCCCTTCACCGACGAAGCCGATGCGCTGCGGCTCGCAAATGACTCGCCGTTCGGCCTCGCCGCCGCGATCCGCACCCGCGACGTCGGCCGCGCCCACCGCGTCGCCGCTGCAGTCAAAGCCGGCATTGTCTGGATCAACGATCACCACCGGCTCGACCCGGCCTCGCCATGGGGCGGCGTCGATGATTCCGGCATCGGCCGCGAATGCGGCACCGAGAGCTTCGACGATCACTTCAATACCAAGAGCGTGATGGTCCAGACCCAGGAGCAACCGTTCGATTGGTACCGCGACACGGCCAATCAACGACGATTGAACTGACAGACGAACTGCCGCGGCCAATCGCTCACAGAAGGCGACCGCGGATCAACCAACACCAGGGAGAAACGCACATGTCGACTTCGGTCAACGCCGGCGGCCGTCTCGATCGGCTGCCGATCGGACCATTCCATCGCCGCATCATGCTCTTGATCGGCATCGGAATGTTCTTCGACGGCTTCGATATCTACATCGCCGGCACGGTGCTCGGCGTCACGCTGAAATCCGGTTTCTCGACGTTGCCGCAGAACGCTGCGTTCATTTCGGCGACGTTCGTCGGCATGATGATCGGCTCGTTCGCCACCGGCTTCCTCGGCGATCGCTACGGCCGCCGCTTCACCTATCAGTTCAACCTGCTGCTGTTCGGCCTGGCGTCGCTCGCCGCGGCGTTTTCGCCGAACATGATCTTCCTGATCGTTTGCCGTTTCCTGATGGGCGTCGGCCTCGGCGCCGAGAATGTCGTCGGCTATTCGACCATGACGGAATTCGTGCCGGCGCGGACCCGCGGTAAATGGCTCGGCTTCACCGCGGTTTGCGTCGTGACCGGACTTCCGGCTGCGCTGCTGATCGCCTCTGTGGTGGTACCGACGTTCGGCTGGCGCGCCATGTTCGTGCTCGGCGGCGTCGGCGCGCTGATCGTCTGGTACCTGCGCAAGGCTCTGCCGGAATCGCCGCGCTGGCTGGAGGCGGTCGGCCGTACCGAGGAGGCCGAAAACCTGATGCAGGCGATCGAGAAGGAAGCGGCCCAAGGCCGGCCGCTGCCACCGCCGGAGCCGACGATGCCGGCGCCGGTGTCGCCGGCGCTCTCGACGCTGTTCGCCGCGCCGCTGCTGTCGCGGATGATCGTCGGAGCGGTGTGTCTGATCACGATTAACACGCTGCTCTACGGCTTCGTCACCTGGCTGCCGGTGTTCTTCATCAAGCAGGGCCTGTCGGTAGCCACCTCTTTCGGCTATTCGCTGCTGATGGCGCTCGGCGCTCCTGTCGGCTCCGCCATCGGTGCGCTGACAGCCGACCGCTGGGGCCGCAAGCCGACCATTATCGGTGCCTCGATGGTCGCGGTGATCCTCGGCATTATCTATCCGATGATCTCCGACCCGGTGCTCCTGCCTGCCGTGGGCTTCGCACTGACGGTGCCGATCTACGTGCTGGTGGCGTTGCTGTTCGGTATTTACATCCCCGAGCTTTTCCCGACCGAGGTCCGGCTGCGTGCCTCCGGCCTCGTCAATACGCTCGGTCGCGGCGCGACGATTGTCACACCGTTCCTGGTGGTGATGCTGTTCGAAGCACGCGGCGTCGCGGGCGTGATGGCGATGATGATCGGACTGCTCGTCGTGCAGATCATCACGGTGTGGGCGCTCGGCATCGAGCCACGTCATCGCAGCCTCGAGGAGCTGAGGGCCGAGGAGGCGGAGGGCGTGCCGGTGCGGCAGGTCACCTGAAGCCGATCGACGGCCACGCGACCAGCGGTTCGCGCGCGTGAACGGCGCGCGTCCTGACAGCAGTGAAGTGCTCCGGTCCGGATCCATCGGGCCGGAGCTCTGCGCCGTGTGAGAGGAAAGGGCACGCGAGTTGATAGTGATTATCATTCTCCGTCGATGGATCGTCGATCACCCGTAAACCTGCCAGTTACTCGAGGCGGCTAACAGGCTACGAATTGCCTCGCTGGCGATTCGGGAGGCCGCGATGATTCAGAGACGAGAAGTGATCAAGGGTGTCGGTGCCGCAGTCCTCGCCTCCGCACTCGATGCTCCTGTCGCGCAAGCAGCGCCATCCAACGATCCGCTCAGCTACGCGTCGGTCGATGATCTCATCGCGATGTTCAAGGCGGGGACGGCTTCGCCGGTCGATCTGTTGAAGGCGCAGATCAAGCGCATCGAGGCATTCAACCCCAAGGTCAATTGCATCACCTATCAGCACTTCGACGAAGCGCTGAAGGCCGCCGAGGAGTCCGAGCGGCGCTACCGCCGGGGCGATCCGCGGCCGCTCGAAGGCATCACGGTCGCCATCAAGGACGAGTTTGGTCGGCCCGGCTGGCGCATCACCCAGGGCTCGCTGATCTTCAAGGAGGCGCCGCCCGAGACCGAGAACGCGGCGATCATCGATCTGCTCGAAGCCACCGGCGCCGTCATGCCGTTTCAGACCACGGTGCCCGAATTCTATCTGTTCGTCGGCGCGTCGACCCGTGCCTGGGGCACGACGCGCAATCCTTGGAATCTCGACTATTCGCCGGGTGGATCATCGGCGGGATCGGCTGCGGCGCTGGCCGCAGGTTTCGCGACGCTGGCGCTGGGCTCCGACATGGGCGGATCTATCCGTCTGCCGGCGTCGCAATGCGGCCTATATGGCTTCAGACCGCCGGCCGGGCGGGTCGCGAGCGGCGAGGTGCCGTACGCGACATCGGGGCCGCTGGCCCGTCGCTTCGACGACCTCGTGCACCTGCAGAACGCGATCGTCGGCCCGTCCGAAAAGGTGATGGCCGCGATCCGGCCGCGGCTCGACTATCCGGCTCGCTATCCGGACCTGCAGGGATGGCGCATTGCGGTAGACTGGGGTAGCGCGCTCGCCGAGGTCATTCCGTCGGTACGGGCGGCGATGCAGCAGGGCATTGACGCCCTGCGGGCGGCCGGCTGCGTCGTGGACGAGGTCGATTGCGGTTTCAGCAAAGATCAGAAGTTCGTCTATATCCGCGGCCTGATGTCGACCTCGATCGGCACGGTGCTCGATCTGGCGAACGCGCATCGCGATCAACTCTCACCCTATGTCGCCGAGGTGCTCGATCAGGTCGCTCCGATCGGTCCGCGGCAGGCGGAAGAAGCCGAAGCGCTGGTGGGGCGCCTGCACCGGCAGGTGCAGCAGCGCGTCTTTGGCAAGGGCTACCGGGCCCTGCTGATGCCGACCCTCGCGACTCCGCTGATCGGCGCGGACATGTTC